>NZ_JBVJKF010000007.1:16574-181281 GCF_055585365.1 Streptomyces sp. NPDC053432 | reverse complement strand
TGCGCGCTCCTCCTGCGGGGACGCCCCTGCGCGCCCCCGCTCCCCGCACACCTGCCACCACCCGCCCCGGGCGAGGGCACGCCTGACACCACCCGTGCACCTGCCACCGCCCCCTGGGCCGGGGCCGGAGGGGTTCGCCTGTCACCGCCTCCTGGGCCGGGGTGGAGTGGGCGGGGTGGGGACCCGCAGGAGGGTCCCCGCAGGAGGAGCGCGCAACCACCCTCCACCGCGTGCGGTGCCCGCAGGCGCGACGACGAGGAGTCACTCCGGAGGGGCACCGCCCCGACCACTCCGCCCCGGCCCAGGGACACCACCCAGCCCCGCCGGCGATTGAGGCGCGGGGTCCGGGGCGGATCCCCGGCAGCGGGGCCGCAGGTCTAGAGGGCCGACTTCAGGGCCCGGACCAGGGCCTGCGCCCGCGGGTCGGCCGTGACCGACTTGGCGTGGGCGTTGGTGACGTACCCGAAGCCGATGCCGGCCTCCGGGTCCGCGAAGGCCAGCGAGCCGCCGCGGCCCGGGTGCCCGAAGGAGGCCAGGGAGAGCAGCGGGGAGGCGGGGCCGTGCAGCATGTAGCCGGGGCCGAAGCGGGTGTTCACGATCAGCACCCGGTCGGGGCCCGAGGACAGCTCCCGGCCGGCCAGCGCGGTGGTCTCCGGGGTGAAGACGCGGGCGCCGTCCTCGACCACGCCGATGGTGGCCCCGTAGAAGCGGGCCAGGGCGCGGGCCGTGCCGATGCCGGCCGACCCGGGGAGCTCTGCGGCCTGGTAGGCGGGGTCGTTCTCGTCCGGCTGGGGGTCGATGGCCGCGAAGGCGCGGCGGGTGAGGGAGTCCGGGTCGGCGTAGGCCTCGGAGACGTTCCGCCGCGGCCGGGTCCTGAGCAGGCCCGCGCGCTCCGGCGGGTCCACGGGCGCCACCCGCCCCACCCGGTGGGCCTCGGCCTCCGGCAGGCCTATCCAGAAGTCCAGGCCCAGCGGCTCGGCGATCTCCTCCGCGAGGAACGATCCGATGGTGCGGCCGGTCGCCCGCAGGACCAGCTCGGACAGCAGCCAGCTGAAGGTCTGCGCGTGGTACCCGTGCTCGGTGCCGGGCTCCCAGAAGGGCTGCTGCGCGGCGACCGCACGGGCCCCGCTGACCCCGTCCGCGGCCTCGGCCACGGTCAGCCCCCGGTCCAGCGCGGGGACGCCGGCCCGGTGGGCGAGCAGGTCGCGCACCAGGGCCCGGTCCTTGCCGCCCGCCTTGAACTCGGGCCAGTACGAGCCCACCGGCGCGTCCAGGTCCAGCAGCCCGCGCTGGTGCAGCAGCAGCGGCACCGCGGCGGCCACGCCCTTGGTGGCGGAGCGGACTATCTGCGCGGTGTCCTCGCCCCAGGGCTCGGAGCCCTCGCCGCCGTCGGCGTCCTTGGTGCCGCCCCACAGGTCGACGACCTTGCGGCCGTCCCGGTAGACGGCCACCGCCGCGCCCCGGTCGCCGAGCACCTCGAAGTTTCGTACGAAAGCCTCGCGGACGGACTCGAAGCCCTCCGCCACCGACCCGTGGACATCCACGTCTACTCCCAGCACCTGCCGCGGCGCCCCGACGGCGCCTACGCCACGATGCAACGTCTGCCGGGCGGCCCTGCCTCCCGGCGCCGGTCAGTGCGAGGGGTGCGTCACAAGGGGCGTGCGCGGGTCGAAGCCGAACGGCAGCTCCAGGCGGTGCGCCCGCATCAGCTCCTCGTCGCACAGCAGTTCCTGGGTGCGGCCGTCGGCGGCGATGACCCCGTCGCTGAGGATCACCGAGCGGGGGCACAGCTCCAGCGCGTACGGCAGGTCGTGGGTCACCATCAGCACGGTCACGTCGAGCGAGCGCAGGATGTCCGCGAGCTCGCGGCGCGAGGCCGGGTCGAGGTTGGAGGACGGCTCGTCGAGGACGAGGATCTCCGGCCGCATCGCGAGGACCGTGGCGACGGCCACGCGGCGGCGCTGGCCGAAGGACAGGTGGTGCGGCGGCCGGTCGGCGAAGTCCGCCATGCCGACCTGCTCCAGCGCCCCGCGCACCCGTTCCTCCAGTTCGGCGCCGCGCAGGCCCGCGGCGGCCGGGCCGAAGGCCACGTCCTCGCGGACGGTCGGCATGAACAGCTGGTCGTCGGGGTCCTGGAAGACGATCCCGACGCGGCGGCGGATCTCGGCGAGATTGCGCTTCTCCACCGGCAGTCCGGCCACGGTGACCGAGCCGACCCCGCCGCCGAGGATGCCGTTGAGGTGCAGCACGAGGGTGGTCTTGCCGGCGCCGTTGGGGCCGAGCAGGGCGACCCGCTCGCCGCGCCCGACGCTCAGGTCCACGCCGAAGAGGGCCTGGTGTCCGTCGGGGTAGGCGTAGGCGAGGCCGGTCACCTGGAGGGAGGGAACAGCAGCAGCGGGAACAGGGGTCACAGTGACCATCCCATCAGACAGACGGCGAGGGCCGTCACCGGGAGCACGGCCGCGTACGCCCACTGGGCGCGGGTGGCCACGACGTCGTCGATCACCGGCATAGAGCCGGCGTAGCCGCGGCTGACCATCGCGAGGTAGACCCGCTCGCCGCGTTCGTAGGAGCGGATGAACAGCGCGCCGGCGGTCTTGGCCAGCACCCCCCAGTGGCGGATGCCGCTGGCCTCGAAGCCGCGCGAGCGCCGCGCGATGGACATCCGGCGCAGCTCGTCGCTGATGACGTCCCCGTACCGGATCATGAAGGAGGCGATCTGTACGAGCAGCGGGGGCAGTTTCAGCCGCTGCAGGCCGAGCAGCAGTGCCCGCAGTTCCGTCGTCGAGGCGAGCAGGACGGAGGCGGCGACGCCGAGGGTGCCCTTGGCCAGGACGTTCCAGGCGCCCCACAGGCCGGAGACGCTCAGCGACATGCCGAGGACCTCCACGCGTTCGCCCTGTGCGACGAACGGCATGAGCACGGCGAAGGCGACGAAGGGGATCTCGATCAGCAGCCTGCGCAGCAGGAAGCCGGCCGGGATGCGGGCGGCGGCCGCGGCGGCCGCGATCAGGAGCGCGTACACCCCGAAGGCCCACACCGCCTCGCGCGGTGTGGAGACGACGGCCACGACGAAGGCGAAGGTCGCCGCCAGCTTGCAGTGCGGGGGCAGGTCGTGGACGGGGGTGTGGGCGTGCCGGTAGAGCTTGTGGGCGTGTCCCGCGCCCATCAGACGGCTGCCGACGGCTCGGTCGCGGCTGCCGACGGCTCGGTCGTGCGGCGGCGGCGCACGGTCCAGAAGATCCCGGTGCCCACGGCGACGGTAGCGCCGACGCCGAGGGCGCCCGCGAGGCCGCCGGAGAGGCGGGCGTCGGCGACGTCCTTGACGGAGTAGTCGGCGAGCGGGGAGTCCTTGGCGGCGTGCTCCTGGACCTTGGCGTCGATGCCCTGGTCGGCGGCGACCTTCTCCAGGCCGTCGGGGCTGGCGGAGGCGTAGAAGGAGACGAAGCCGGCCAGCGCGAGGGCGGTGACCAGGCCGGTGACCCACACCTTCGTGGTGGAGCGGGCGGCGGCGGGCGCCGCGGCCGCGGGGGCGTCGACCAGTTCGCCGCCGACGCGCAGCTTCAGCGGGTTGCCGAGCCCGCGCGCGCCGTGCACCAGGTCGGGGCGTACGGCGATCACGGCACCCACGGTCGCCGCGGTGATGGCGGCCTCGCCGATGCCGATGAGCACGTGCACGCCGACCATCGCGGTGAGGACCTTGCCGATGGGAACGTCGGTGGTGCCGCCGACGGCGTAGACCGCGGTGAAGGCGGCGGCCGCGCCCGGGACGGAGAGCAGGGCTCCGGCGAAGGCGGCGACGGTAACCGAGCGGCGGGTGGAGGGGAGCACCTTGAGGAGCCCGCGGAAGACGGCGTAGGCCACGACGACGGTGACGACGCCCATGACGGTGATGTTGACGCCGAGGGCGGTCAGGCCGCCGTCGGCGAAGAGGATGCCCTGCATGAGGAGGACCACCGACACGCACAGGACGCCGGTGTACGGGCCGACGAGTATCGCGGCGAGCGCCCCTCCGAGCAGGTGCCCGCTGGTGCCGGCGGCGACGGGGAAGTTGAGCATCTGCACGGCGAAGATGAAGGCGGCGACGAGTCCGGCGAGCGGCGCGGTGCGCTCGTCGAGCTCGCGGCGGGCGCCTCGCAGGCTGACGGCGACCGCGCCGGCCGCCGCGACTCCGGCGGCCACCGATACGGGTGCGTTGATGAATCCGTCGGGCACGTGCATGGGGGCTCCGCTTTCTCGCAGTTTTCAGCCGTCCAAGAATAGTGCCTAGTTGCAAACCGTTGGCAACAGCGTCGTCGCAACAAATGGCCCCGTGCGGTTTCGTGGGAATGTGCGAGGCTGGAGGACAAACGGACGCAGATGTTCCGAAAAGAGGAGTCTTGTCGTGTCAGCCACCGCCGAGAATCCCCCAGCGACCGCCACCTCCGTCGAGGAGCGCGTGATCGCGCGCGTGATCAGCGACGACCCTCTCTACCGGAAGATTCCGGTGGCCCTGCGCTTCGCCGAGTCCGAGCCGCTGGCCGTACGGATCGTCTTCCCCGCCGAGCTGTCCCCCGAGGGCACGGAGAACGAGTGGGTGTTTCCCCGCGCCCTGCTCGAAGCCGGGCTCCAGGCGCCGACGGGGACCGGGGACGTACGCGTCTGGCCCTGCGGCCGCGTCCAGGCGGTCGTCGAGTTCCACTCCCCCGACGGAGTGGCGGTGGTGCAGTTCGACATCGCGGCCCTGCGGCGCTTCCTGCGCCGGACCAACGCCCCGGCCCCCGCGGGGCGCCGGCTCGCCTGAACGGGTCCGGCCCCGCACCCCCGGTGATCAGGGGGTGCGGGGCCGGAACCGTCGTGCGGGTTTCGGTTACGCGTTGACCAGCTCGCGGTCCTTGTCCGGACCCTCCGGGCCGTCCGCGGACTCCTCGGCCAGGTGCTTGCGCAGGCTCTCGCCCTCGACGTCGACGTTCGGCAGGAGCCGGTCGAGCCACTTCGGCAGCCACCAGGCCTTGTGGCCGAGCAGGGCGAGCACCGCCGGGACGATGGTCATGCGGACCACGAAGGCGTCGAAGAAGACGGCGACGGCCAGGCCGAAGCCGATCATCTTGACCATCTGCTCGCTGGCCCCGATGAAGCCCGCGAACACCGCGATCATGATGACGGCGGCGGCCACGACCACCCGGGCGCTGTACTGGAAGCCGGTCACCACGGCCTGGCCGGGGCGCTCGCCGTGGACGTACGCCTCACGCATGCGGGTGACGAGGAAGACCTCGTAGTCCATGGCCAGACCGAAGACCACGCCCACCATGAAGATCGGCATCATCGACATGATCGGACCGGTCTGCTCCACGCCGAAGAGCGAGCCGAGCCAGCCCCACTGGAAGACCGCGACGACCGCGCCGAGGGCGGCGACGACGGAGAGCAGGAAGCCGAGGGCCGCCTTGAGCGGGACCAGGACCGAGCGGAACACCAGCATCAGGAGCAGGAAGGCGAGGCCGACGACGAGCGCGAGGTAGGGCAGCAGCGCGTCGTTCATCTTCTGCGAGAAGTCGATGTTCATGGCGGTGGCGCCGGTGACGAGGACCTCGTCACCGCTGCCGGCGCGGATCTGGTGGACCAGGTCCTCGGTCTGCGTGGAGGAGGGCCGGTCCTTCGGGATCACGTTGATGATCGCCGCGTCGCCGTCCTTGTTGAGCATCGGCGGGGTGACCGCGGCCACGCCGTCGAGGCCCTTGATCCGGTCGGCGGTCTTGTCGGCGAGTTCCTTGCCGCCGTCGACGACCACCATCAGCGGACCGTTGAAGCCGGGGCCGAAGCCGTCGGACAGCAGGTCGTACGCCTTGCGCTGGGTGGTGGAGACCGGCTGGGAGCCGTCGTCCGGCAGGCCCATCTCCAGCTTGCTCGCGGGGATCGCGATGACGCCGAGTCCGATCACACCGGCCAGCAGCACCATGACGGGGCGGCGCAGCACGAAGCGGGCCCAGCGGGTGCCGCCGTTGACCTTGGGCTTGCCGCCCGCGGGCCTGCCCTTGCCGAAGAGCTTGCTCTTCTGGCCGGCCGGCAGGACCTTCTTGCCGGCGAAACCGAGGATGGCCGGGACCAGGGTCAGTGCCACGAGGACCGCGATGACCACGGTGCCGGCGGCCGCCGCGCCCATCTTGGTCAGCATCGGGATGTTGACGACGGCCAGGCCCACGAGGGCGATGACCACGGTCAGACCGGCGAAGACGACGGCGGAACCGGCGGTTCCGGCGGCGCGGCCGGCGGCCTCGTCGCGCTCCCGGCCCTCGGCGAGCTCCGCGCGGTAGCGGGAGACGATGAAGAGGGCGTAGTCGATGCCGACCGCGAGGCCGATCATCATCGCGAGGGTGGAGGTGGTGGAGCCGAGGTCGAGCACGTTCGCGAGCGCGGTGATGGAGGAGACTCCGATGCCCACGCCGATCAGCGCGGTCAGCAGCGGCAGGCCGGCCGCGATCAGCGAGCCGAAGGTGATGACGAGGACGATCGCGGCGATCAGGATGCCGATGACCTCGCCGGAGCCGGTCTCGGGCGCCGCCATCAGGGCGTCACCGCCGATCTCGACGGTCAGGCCGTGCTCCTGGGCCTCCTTGCCGGAGTCCTTCAGCGCGTCGCGGGTCGCGTCGGTCAGCTCCATGCCGCTGACCTTGTACTTGGTGCTGATGTAGGTCGTCGAACCGTCCTGGCTCACGGCCTGCGCCTGGTACGGGTCGGTGACCGAGGAGATCTGGTCCTTGCCCGGACCGGACTTGAGGTCGTCGATGATCTTCTGGACCTCGGCCTTGGGGCCGGGGTCGGTGACCTTCGCGCCCGCCGGGGCCTTGATGACGATACGGGCGGTGGCGCCGTCGGCGGCCATGCCCGGGAAGCGCTCGTCCAGCAGGTCGAAGGCCTTCTGGGCCTCCGTGCCGGGGATCGAGAAGGAACCGGAGCTGGGTGCGCCGGCCGAGGCCGCGCCGAATCCGGCGGCGAACAGCAGCGCCACCCATATGAGGGCGACGATGCCCCGGCGCCTGAAGGCGCCGCGGCCGAGCCGGTAGAGGAAGGTGGCCACGAGGGTGGTTCTCCCGTTCAGGTCGTGGGATGGAAGGGCAGGATGAGCCGGCCCGACGACGAGAGCGGCGTGTCAGGAGCAGCAGCGAGCGACGAGCTGGGGGACGGGGTGCAACGGGGAGGATCAGACGCCGAGGGCGGGGAACACCACGGCGTCGATGAAGTCACCGAGGAAGGTCCGGTCCACCGGACGGTCCTCGATCAGCGGGAGCGCGATGAACGCCCCGATGAGCATGTGCGGCACGAAGTCGAGGGCACGGCAGTCCGGGCTGATCTCGCCCCGGTCCACGGCGCGCCGCAGCATCAGCTGGAGACCGTTGATCTCCGGGTCGACGAGCAGCTCGCGCAGTGCCTTGTGGAGTTCCGGGCTCTCGTGGATGGCGTGGGTCAGACCCCGCATGAGGGCGGTGTCCTTGGCCATCTGCGCGTCGTCGGAGTGCTCCACCATGCGCGCGAAGTCTCCGCGCAGGGTGCCCGTGTCGATCTCCCGCAGCGAGACGGGCTGCGTACATCGCAGGGCTTTGGCGACCAGCTCCGGCTTGCTCCCCCACTGGCGGTAGAGGGTGGCCTTGCTGGACTTCGTACGGGCGGCGATGGCGTCCATGGTCAGCGCCTCGTAGCCGACGTCACGCAGGAGGTCGAGGACCGCCTCGTGCAGTTCGGCCTGTCGTTCGGGGGTGATCCGGCTGCGCCTCGGCGCGTTCGCCTCGGTCATCTCCACACCTCCCATTCGAACGAAACGACTTCGTACTCATAAGACCATACCTCCCCGCTCAGCGAAACGAAACCGTTCCGTTTCGCTAGTGGAGGTGGTCTGGATCACCTGTACGAGTTGCCAGGCCCCCCTGGCGCGGAAAGCATTGGGGGGTGAGTCACGACGTCGCGTACCTCCGCTTCCCGCACCTGCACGACGACCTGCTGTGCTTCGCATCCGAGGACGATCTCTGGGTCGCGCCCCTGGTTCCCCCTGGAGATCCGGTCGGCCGGGCCTGGCGCCTGACCGTCGACCGGACGAGGGTCAGCCACCCCCGCTTCTCCCCCGACGGCAGCCACATCGCCTACACCAACTGGCGCAGCCTCGACCCGGAGATCCACCTGGCCCCGGTGGACGGCGGGCCCGTCCGCCGGCTCAGCTACTGGGGCGCCACCGACACCCGCGTCTGCGGGTGGGACCCGGACGGCAACGTCCTCGCGGTCTCCTCGCAGAACCAGCCCTTCTCCTACTACTCCTGGGCCTACAAGGTGCCGGTGGACGGCAGCCCCGGCGGGCGCCTGCCCTGGGGGCCCGTCTCCGACATCCAGGTCGCCGACATCGACGGCGAGCACCGCACGCTGCTGCTCACCGGCAAGCCCCCGCACGAGCCCGCCGCCTGGAAGCGCTACCGGGGCGGTGCCACCGGCCGGCTGTGGCTGCACGGCAAGCGGCTGCTGGAGGACCTGGAGGGCCACCTCGACGCCGCGATGTTCGTGGACGGCCGCATCGCCTTCCTCTCCGACCACGAGGGCATCGGCAACCTGTACTCCTGCCGGCACGACGGCACCGACCTGCGCCGCCACACCGACCACGAGGAGTTCTACGCCCGGCACGCCTCAAGCGACGGCCGCCGGGTCGTCTACCAGTGCGCCGGGGAGATCTGGCTCGTCGACTCCCTCGCCCCCGACGCCGTCCCGCGCAGGCTCGACGTCCGGCTCGGCGGCCCGCGCGCCGGCCGGCGCACCTACCAGGTCCCGGCCGCCAGCCACGTCGACTCCCTCTCCGTCGACACCACCGGGCGGGCCAGCGCCGTCGTCGTGCGCGGCAGCCTGTACTGGCTGACGCACCGCGACGGGCCGGCCCGGACCATCGCCGACACCCCGGGCGTACGCGTTCGGCTGCCCGAGATGCTCGGCTCCGGCGGCCAGGTCGCCTACGTGACGGACGCCGAGGGCGAGGACGCGATCGAGATCGCCTACCTGCCCCGGGCCTCCGGCGACCGGGAGCCGCGCCGGCTCGCCTCCGGCGCGCTGGGCCGCGTACTGGAACTGCTGTCCGACCCGGACGGGGAACGCCTCGCGATCGCCTCCCACGACGGGCGGCTGCTGCTCATCGACGCCACGGAGGAGTCCGACGGGGAGGTCACCGAGCTCATCCGGTCCATCAACGGGCCCGTCACCGACCTGGCGTTCTCCCCCGACGGGGCCTGGCTGACCTGGTCGCACCCCGGCATCGGGCGCTCGCTGCGGCAGATCAAGATGGCCCGGATCTCCGGTCCCGGACCGCGCGTCATCGTCGACGTCACCAACGGCCGCTTCGAGGACGAGAACCCGGTCTTCACCCGGGACGGCCGCTACCTGGCCTTCCTGTCCTGGCGCGGCTTCGACCCGGTCTACGACGTGCACACCGGCGACCTCTCCTTCCCGCTGGGCTGCCGCCCCTACCTGGTGCCGCTGTCCTCGGCCACCCCCTCCCCCTTCGCGCTCTCCGCCGAGGGCCGGCCCGCCGCGGGCGGACTCGACCCGGCGGAGGGCGACACGGGCGACGGCACGGTGACCGTGGAGGTGGAGGGGCTGGAGAGCCGGGTCACGCCCTTCCCCGTGACCGCGTCCAAGTACTCGGCCCTGTACCCGGTGAGCGGCGGCGGGCTGGTCTGGCTGCGCTGGCCCATCTCGGGCGCGCTCGGCGAGACCTTCGCCAACCCGAACGACATCAGCGGCAAACCGACGCTGGAGTACTTCGACCTCACCAAGGCCCGCAAGACGGAACTGGCCTCCGGGCTCGACTGGTTCGCGGTCAGCGGCGACGGCACCCGGCTCGTCGTCAACGACGACGGCGACCTGCGCGCGGCCCCCGCCACCGAGTCCGGCGACAGCGATTCGACGGTCTACCTCGACCTGCGGCGCATCCTGCACGAGGTGGACCCGGCGGCCGAGTGGCGCCAGGCCTTCGAGGAGGCCGGCAGGCTCATCCAGGCGTACTTCTGGGAGCCGAAGATGTGCGGCATCGACTGGGACGGCGTACTGCGCCAGTACCGCCCCCTCGTCGAACGGGTCGCCTCCCCGGACGAGTTCGCCGACCTGCTGCGCGAGGTCCTCGGCGAGCTGGGCACCTCGCACGCCTACGTCTCCCCCGCCCGGCGCAACGAGGGACCGCCCCACTACCAGCGGGCCATCGGGCTGCTCGGCGCCAACCTCGTGCACCGGGACGAGGGCTGGGTGGTCAAGCGGATCCTGCCCGGCGAGTCCTCCGACTCCAAGGCCCGCTCCCCGCTGGCCGGCACCGGCATCCGGGAGGGCGCGGTCCTCACCCACGTCGACGGCCGGCCCGTGGACCCGGTGACCGGGCCCTACCCGCTGCTGTCGGCGGCGGGCGGCACCACCGTCGAGCTGACCTTCACCCCCGCCGAGGGGGACGGCCCGGCCCGCCGGGTGGCGATCGTGCCGCTGATCGACGAACGGCCGCTGCGCTACCAGGACTGGGTGGCCAAGCGGCGCGCGGTCGTCCGCGAACTCAGCGGCGGCCGGTGCGGCTATCTGCACATCCCCGACATGGGCGGCTCGGGCTGGGCCCAGTTCAACCGCGACCTGCGCATGGAGATGTCCCGGCCCGCGCTGATCGTGGACGTGCGCGGCAACGCGGGCGGTCACATCAGCGAGCTGGTGGTGGAGAAACTGACCCGCTCGATCCTCGGCTGGGACCTCACGCGCAACGCTCAGCCCGTGTCGTACGCCTCCAACGCGCCCCGCGGTCCGATCGTGGCCCTCGCCGACGAGGCGACCTCCTCGGACGGCGACATGATCACCGCGGCCTTCAAACTGCTGGGCCTGGGCCCGGTGGTCGGCCAGCGCACCTGGGGCGGGGTGGTCGGCATGACGGGCCGGCACACCCTCGGCGACGGCACGGTGATCACGGTGCCGATGAACGCCGCCTGGTTCCCGGAGTACGGCTGGTCGGTGGAGAACCACGGCGTGGAGCCGGACCTGGAGATCCTGCGCACGCCGCTCGACTGGGCGGAGGGCCGGCATGCCCAGCTCGACGACGCCGTGCACCTGGCGCTGGAACTGCTCGAACAGGACCCGGCCGCGATCCCGCCCGGCTACACCGACGTGCCCGACCGCCGCCGCCCGAAGCTGCCGCCGCGGTAGCCGGGCCCGGTAGCCGGTACGCCGGGCACACGGAACCGGTACGCCGGGCACACGGAAGGGGCGCGGTTCCCGCGACGGCGGGAACCGCGCCTCTGGGCGCCGTACGGACCGCGGTCAGGCCTCGAAGTCGTCGTCGAACCGGGCGCGGGCCTTGTCGTCCGCCCCCTGCGCCTTCCTCCTCGCCTGTTCCGCGGCCTGCGAAGAGCGTTCGGCGGTTTCGTCCTCGGCTCCGGCGGCCTGCGAGTTCGCCTTCTGCGCGAGCCGTTCGGCCTTGTCCTGGAACTGGTCCTTGATACCCATGCTTCTCACTCCGTGCGGGGGGGTGGGTGGTCGGGCCCGACCAGACTTGCACGGCCGGGCGGACCCCGCATTTCGATCAGCGGCCCACGGTGCGTTCCTTCTCGTCCGCGGCCCCGCCGGCCCCCACGAGCCCCTTGGAGACACCGGCCAGTCGCGGTTCGAAGCGCTTCATCTCGCGCTGTCCGACCGTCGCGATGACCCCCGGCAGGTAGCCGCGCATCCCCTGCATCCCGCGCAGCCACCACTGCGCGTACACGTGGGCCGAGCGCCGCTCGATGCCCGCCACGATCCGGTCGACGGCCGGGCCGAGCGGGTAGGTGCGGTTGGACGGCCACGGCAGCCGCTGGCGCAGCTCGCGCATCACCTCGTCCTGGTCGGCGCCGCGCACCATGTCGGTGTCGGTCCAGGAGAGGTAGCCGACGCCGACCTTGACGCCCTTGTGGCCGACCTCGGCGCGCAGGCAGTGCGCGAAGGCCTCGACGCCCGACTTGGAGGCGCAGTACGCGGTCATCATCGGGGCCGGGGTGATCGCGGCGAGCGAGGCGATCTGCAGGAAGTAGCCGCGGCTCTCCGTCAGTACGGGCAGGAACGCGCGGGCCGTGACCGCCCCGCCGATGAGGTTGACCTCGATGACCCGGCGCCAGGCGTCGGGGTCCGAGTCGGCGAACGGCCCGCCGGCGGCGACGCCCGCGTTGGCCACGACGATGTCGACCTTGCCGAAGCGCTGCTTGACCTCCTGGGCGACGCGGGCCATGGCCTCGTGGTCGGTGACGTCGGCGTACCAGTGGTCGCTGTCGGTGTGCAGCCGTTCGGAGACCTCCTTGAGGGCCTCCGGTTCCAGGCCGACGAGCGCGATCCTGGCGCCGCGGGCCGACAGCTTGCGGGCCAGCAGCTCGCCGACGCCGCGGGCGGCGCCGGTGACGACGGCGACCTGGCCTTCCAGACTCCTGCGGGAGCTCATACCGTCTTCTCCTTCACATTCACATCGACGAGTCGGCGTATCACGTCCGTGACGGCTTCGGGCGCCTCGATCGGCGTCATGTGCCCCATGCCGGTCAGCTCGGTCAGCCCGACGCAGTTCGGCAGCGCGGCGGCGAGGCGGCGGGCGTGCGCGACCGGGGTGAGCCGGTCCGCGGTACCGCCGATCACCGCCGTGGGCACGGTCAGCGCGGCCAGGTTCGCGTCGAGGTCGAGCCCCGCCAGCACCTCGGACCACGCGTGCCGCACCTTGGTGGGGCACGCGTGCACGATACGGGCGCAGGCCTCGACCCGGTCGGGTGCGGAGCCGGGGCCCATGGTGGCGTACTTGAGGACCTTCCGGGCGACGGGGGTGACCGGCCCGAGCGGGGCCCGGGAGCCGAGTACCGCGCCGGTGACACGCGTCCGCGCGCGTCCGGCGGCGAGCGGCAGCACCCGCGCCTCCTCGACCAGCCGGGAGCTGCCGGTGCTGCACAGCAGCGCGGCGGCGACGTGCTCGGCGAACTCCGGCCGCCCGGCGGCGGCCATGATCGTCATGCCGCCCATGGAGTGCCCGGCGACGACCGCCCGCTCTCCGGGGGCCAGGGTGGCCCCGAGCACCGCGACGAGGTCGTCGGCGAGGGCGGTCGTACTGTGCGCGGCCGCGGCGGGACTGCGCCCGTGGCCCCGCTGGTCGTAGGCGACGACCCGATGGTCCTTGGCCAGTTCCCTCACCTGGGCGGCCCAGAAGGCGGTGGAACAGGTCCACCCGTGCGCCAGCACCACGGCGGGCGCCCCCTCCTCCCCGTGCACCTCGACGTGCAACCGCGCCCCGTCGGCCGACACCGCGACGGCCTCCCGCCGCGCGGCGGGCGGCGCGTACGGCCCGGAGGTGACGTGCGCTGCGCGACTCATGCCGCACCCTCCCCGGCCTCAGCCGCCGGACCGGCCTTCGGCTCCTTGATGGCCGCCGGCCGCCCCTTCGCCTGCACCTGGTCGATGCGCCGTGCCCCGACCGCCTCACCGGAGGCCGATCCGGCCTCGCCGCCCTTCGAAGCCCCGCCGGGGACGACTCCGGCCCCGCCGGCGTCCGAGGCGCGGGGGTCCGGGGGCACCGCCCCCGGCATCGGCGCCGCACCGGCCCCCACCAGGCGGGGCACCCGCTCGCGCTCCCGGACCCGTACGACCTCGTACTCCGCCAGATCGACGCCTCGCGTCTCCCGCCGGAACTCCCCCGTCGTCCCCGGCCACACCGTCGTGTTGCGCCCCTGCGCGTCGAGGTACCAGCTGGTGCAGCCGCCGGTGTTCCACACCGTCCGCTCCATCCGCGCCTGCACGTGCCGGTTCCACCGGTTCACCGCCGACGGCCGCGCCGCCAGCGCGACCTTCCCCCCGAGCACGCCCAGCTGCCGCAGGTAGTCCGCCATGTAGTTCAGCTGCGACTCGATCATGAGGATCATCGAGCTGTTCCCCAGGCCGGTGTTCGGCCCGATGATCGTCATCCAGTTCGGGAAGCCGGCCGCCGTCGCCCCGCGCAGCGCCTGCATCCCGTCCTTCCAGGCGTCCGCGAGGGTCTGGCCCTCCGCACCCACCACCCGGTCCGCGATCGGCATGTCCGTGACGTGGAAGCCCGTGCCGAAGACGATCGCGTCGACCTCGGTCTCCGTGCCGTCCGCGGCCACCAGCACCGAGCCCCGGATCTCCTTCAGTCCCGAGGCGACCAGGTCCACATTGGGCCGGGCCAGCGCCGGGTAGTACTCGCTCGACAGCAGGATCCGCTTGCAGCCGATCCGGTACGACGGCGTCAGCTTGGCCCGCAGCGCCGGATCCTTGATCGAGCGCGCCATGTTGGCCTTGGCGAGCGACTCGATGAGCCCGAGCTGGTTCGGCCGCTTGGTGAACGCGCTGACCTGGAGCTCCCGGATCCCCCACAGCAGCCCCCGCCGCGCCGCCCGGGTGAACGGCAGCTGCCGGTGCAGCCAGCGCTCCACGGCCGTGATCGCCCGGTCGGTGCGCGGCATCACCCACGGCGGGGTCCGCTGGAACAGCGTGAGGCGCTGCACGTCCGGCGCGATGGCCGGGACGATCTGGATGGCGGAGGCACCCGTACCGATCATGGCGACGCGCTTGCCGGTGAGGTCGTAGTCGTGGTCCCAGCGCGCGGAGTGGAAGACCTTGCCGGAGAACTCGGCGAGCCCCGGGATCTCCGGCATCTTCGGGTCGGACAGCGGCCCGGTGGCGGAGACGACCACGTCGGCGGTGAGGTCCCCGCCCGCCGTCTCGATCTCCCAGCGCAGCTCGTCCGCGTCCCAGCGCATCATCCGGACCTCGTGGTTCAGCCGGATGTGGCGGCGCAGCCCGAAGGTGTCGGCGACGTGCTCCAGGTACGCGCGGATGGCCGGCTGCCCGGAGAACGTCCGCGGCCAGTCGGGGTTGGGCGCGAACGAGAACGAGTACAGATGGGAGGGGACGTCGCACGCGCATCCCGGGTAGCTGTTGTCGCGCCAGGTCCCGCCGACCGATTCGGCCCGCTCCAGTACGACGAAGTCGGTGATCCCCTCGCGCCGCAGCCGCACGGCCGCGCCGAGCCCGCCGAACCCGGACCCGATCACCGCCACCCGTACGTGCTCCCGCACGCCGTCGCCCTTGCCCATGCCGCCCATGCCGCCGCCTTCCGCATCTGCAACACTGCCAGCAATCACTGGCACAATCGGGAGAGTAGAGCAGGCCCGTACTCATGGGTAGGGGTCGCGCGCGGAAAGTTACCGCCCGTACGCCATAGGCTGCGCCCGTGGCGAAGGATGAGACGGGACCCGACACAGTGCGTGAATACCGTACGGAGGAACTGGCCGAGGCGGCCGGCATCCCCGTGCGCACCCTGCGCTTCTACCGCGAGCGCAAGCTGCTCCCGCCGCCCCGCCGCGTGGGCCGGATCGCCTGGTACGACGAGCACCACCTGGCCCGGCTGCGCACCATCGCCGCCCTGCTGGAACGCGGCCACACCCTCGGCGGCATCGCCGAACTGACCGCCGCCTTCGAGAACGGCCGCGACGCCGGCCAGGTCGGCGAGCTGCTGGGCATCGGCTGGTCGGAGGAGACCCCGGTCCGCCTCTCCCCCGAGACGCTCGCCGACTACTTCGAGGGCGAGGTCACCCCGGAGAACCTGGCCGCCGCGCTCGACCTCGGCTACCTGGCCGTCGACGGCGACGAGATCGTGCACGTGAGCCGCCGGCTGCTCGACGTCTCCTCGGACCTGGTCCGCGAGGGCGTGCCGCTGGCGGTGGTGCTGGAGACGGGCCGCCAGGTCCGCGCGCACGCGGACGCGATGGCGGCCCTCTTCACGGAGCTCATCGCCGCCCACATACCGGGCGAGGACGCCCTGACCCGGCTGCGCCCGCTGGCGAAGAGCGTGGTCGAGGCGGAACTCACGATGGCCATGGACCGCCTGCTGTCCCGCGGTGACGGGAATCAGACCCCGAGTTCGTAGACGACCGTGACCGGCGCGTGGTCGGACCACCGCTCGGGGTGCGTCTCGGCCCGTTCCACGAAGGCCTTCACGGCCCTGGCGGCCAGCCCCGGGGTGGCCACCTGCAGGTCGATGCGCCAGCCGGCGTCGTTGTCGAAGGCCCGCCCGCGGTAGGACCACCAGGAGTACGGGCCCTCGGTGTCCGGGTGCAGCGCGCGCACGACGTCCACGTACCCGGTCTCCGCGTACACCTTGCCGAGCCACTCCCGCTCCTCGGGCAGGAAGCCGGCGCTCTTCCGGTTGGTCTTCCAGTTCTTGAGGTCGGCTTCGCGGTGGCAGATGTTCCAGTCGCCGCACACGACGACCTCACGCCCGTCGGCGGCGGCCCGCACCTTCAGCTCCGCGAGGTAGGCGCGGAACTCCTCCATGAACCGGTACTTCTCGTCCTGCTTCGCGGTCCCGGCCTCGCCGGAGGGCAGGTAGAGGCTGGCCACGGTCACGCCGGGCAGATCGATCTCGATGTAGCGCCCGCTCGCGTCGAACTCGTCACTCCCGAACCCGACCCGCACCCGCTCGGGCTCCCGCCGCGTGTACAGCGCGACACCCGCCCGCCCCTTCACCGCGGCCGGCGCGAACACGGTGTGCCACCCCTCGGGCTTGCGGGCCTCCTCCGGGATCTGCTCCTCCTCGGCCCGCACCTCCTGCAGGCAGACCACGTCGGCGTCGGACCCGGCCAGCCAGGGGACGAAGCCCTTCTTGGCCGCGGCGCGGATCCCATTCACATTCACGGAGGTAACGGTGAGCATCCCAGCACCATAGCCGGAGCGTTCCGTACGATATTCGAATGTCTCACGGTATAAACCTCCGCGCCGTGCCGTACGACCACCCGGACGCGGTCAAGCTCAACGACCAGGTACAGCTCGAATACCGGGAGCGGTACGACGGCGAGGGTGACGAAACGTTCCTCGACCCGGCGATGTTCGTGCCTCCGCAGGGCCTCTACCTCCTCGCGTACGACGCCTCGGGCGCCCCGGTCGCGAGCGGGGGCTGGCGCAGCCAGGAGGAGAACGAGGAGGGCTACGCGGACGGCGACGCCGAGCTGAAGCGCATGTACGTCGTCCCGGAGGCCCGCGGCCTGGGCCTGGCCCGCCGCATCCTGGCCACCCTGGAGGACGACGCCCGCGAGGCGGGCCGCACCCGCATGGTCCTGGAAACGGGCGACCAGCAGCCGGAGGCGATCGCCCTGTACCTCTCGTCGGACTACGCGATGTGCCCCAAGTTCGGCTTCTACCGCGAGTACGACTCAAGCCGCTGCATGTCCAAGCCGTTGCGCTAGCACGGCCCCACCGAACAAACCCGGCCCCGCCGGGACCACTCCAATCCCGGCCAGGGCCACTCCAGCCCGCCGGGGAACACTCCAGCCCCGGCCAGGGCCATTCCAGCCCCGCCGGCGTTTGAGGCGCGGGGGCCCGGGGGCAGCGCCCCCGGCAACGGCGCCGCACCCGCACGGCCGCCCACCCCCACCAGGACCCTCCAACCCCGCCGGGAAGCACTCCAGCCCTGGCCAGGGCCACTCCAGCCCCGCCGGCGATTGAGGCGCGGGGGCCCGGGGGCAGCGCACCCGGCAACGGCGCCGCACCCGCACGGCCGCCCACCCCCGCCAGGGCCACTACAGCCCCGCCGGGGAACACTCCAGCCCCGCCGGCGATTGAGGCGCGGGGGCCCGGGGGCAGCGCACCCGGCAACCGCGCCGCACCCGCAAACCGCTACCCCCGCGGGAGCCAGACGGCCTCGTCCGCGCCCCACCGGGACGGCCCCCGCTCCCACTCCCCGAAGGGACTCGCGGCGTACCGCAGCACCCCGTACCCCGAGCCCACCTCCCGCAGCCACGGCCCGGCCGAGTACGCCCCGCGCCCGCACCGGCCCCCGGCCAGCCCCCGTACCAGCCACGACGCCGTCCCCGCGAGGGAGAACCGCAGCCCCCGCCCGCCCCCCTCCGCGAGCGCCCTCAGCACACCGGCCGCCACGAGGTACCCCGTCCCGTGGTCCAGCGCCTGCGCCGGCAACACCCCCGGCCCCCCAATCCCACCCCCACCCCCACCCCCATCCGCACACGCCGCCGCGATCCCGTACCCCGCCTGCACCAGCGAGTCGAACCCCCGGCGCCCCGCCCAGGGGCCCCACTCCCGCCACCCCCACGCGCACAGCTCGGCCACCACCAGCCCCGGCCACCGCTCCAGCAGCTCCGCCGCGCCCAGCCCGTACCGCTCCAGCGCGCCCGGCCGGTACCCCGAGACCACCACGTCGGCCTCCGCCAGCAGCCCCTCGAACACCTCCCGGTCCCCCGCCACCGCCAGGTCCAGCCGCGCCGACCGCTTCCCGAAGCCGGTGTCCGCGTACGCGTCGTCCGCCTCCGGCAGCCGCGGCGAGTCGATGCGCAGCACGTCCGCGCCCAGCACCCCGAGCGTCCGCGTGGCCACCGGCCCGGCGATGACGCGGGTCAGGTCCAGCACCCGCACCCCGGCCGCGGGCCGCCCGGCGGGGGCGGGCCCGAGCGGCCGCCCCCGCGCGCCCGAGTCCCGTACGGGCTCCACAAGCGGCTGCGGTTCCCCGTACTCCGCGGCCACGGCGACGGCCAGCCCGCCCCCCGCGTACACCAGCTCCTGCACTTCGACGGCCGGCCGCCCCGCCACGGCGGCCCGCAGCGCCTCCGGCGTCGCCGACGGCAGTCCGAGCGCCCGCACCAACGCCGCCTCGTGATGCGGATAGTTGGCGTGCGTCCGCACCCACCCGTCGGCCGCCCGCCAGAAGCCCGACAGCGGCGCGAAGTTCACCGGCGCCCGCCCCGCCACCCTCAGGTGCCGCTCGCTGACGAACGCCGTCGCCACCGCGCCTTCGTCCACCACCACCGGAGGCACGTCCCGCGGCCCGCCCCCGGCCCGTACGGCGGCCAGCTCGGCCGCCGCCAGCGCACACGCCCCGACCGTGGACCGCGCCAACTCCGCGACCGGCAGCGGCCCTTCCCCCAGGTTCCCGGCCCCCCGGTACCGCACGCGCCCGGCGATCCCCGGCGCCCCGCCGATCGCCGCCCAGGCCTGCGCGACGCCCCCGCCCTGCCCTTGCCCCTGCCCACCCGCACCAGCGCTCGTCATGGCCCCATTCTGCGAGCCCCCGCCGCCCCCTCGGCCTGATCCCGGTCACCGCCTGGGAGTTACCTCCGGCCGGGCGCCAAAGGACCCCGGAAAACGCCGAGATCCCGCCCGGTCTTCCGACTGGACGGGATCTCATGACGTTCCCGAGAGCTACTCGCGAACTGTCGTTTGTGGACCTGTGGGGATTTGAACCCCAGACCCCCTCGATGCGAACGAGGTGCGCTACCAGACTGCGCCACAGGCCCTTGCGACGTGTGAAACATTAGCATCCCCGCGCCGGTGCTCCAAAACGCGTATCCAGGAGCGTCCGCGCAGGTCACCGATCACTCGTTCGCGGCGCGCGGGCGGTCGTCGCTCTCGTACTGGTCGAACAGCGGTGTGCGACCCCGGCCCTGGCCGCGCGGGCGCGGGGTGGACTGGGGCTTCGGCTCCGCCTTCGGGGGCGTCGGCTGCTGCTGCAGCTGGGCGCGCAGGCGGGGGTCCGTCGGTTCGGCCGTGCTGGAGCGGGTCGCGCTCCAGGCGTCCGGGGTCGCGGGGCCCGTGGCGCGCGGGGCCACTGGGGCCGTCACGTACGTCGGCAGCGGGACCGGCACCGGCTCCCAGCTGTCACCGCGCGCGGCGCCGCGGTCGCGTTCGCGCTGCTGGTCCACCCACTCGGCGTGGTCGGTCTGCTCGACCAGCGCGCGCCGCCCGGCCTCCTGCGGGGAGACCGGTGGCGCGGGGTCCGGTTCGGCGCCCGGCGCGGGGGTCTCCTCGGAGTCACGGCGGCGCGGGCGGTTCTCCCGCAGGCTGCGCGCGGCGGCCTCGGCGCGGCGCCGGTCCATCGTGAACTCGTAGCGGCGCCGCTCCTGGACCCGCAGGTGCACGATGTACGCGCTCAGGAGGAGGGCGGGGACGGCGGGGGCCCACAGGTAGTGCAGACCGCCGACCGCGGCGACGACCGCGCCCAGCGTGAAGGCGAGGAAGAGGAGCGCGGTGGTGCGCCGGCGGCGCGCGAGGACCTGGAGGCGCTGTTCGCGCCGGGCCCGCTCCGCGCGGTGCTCCCGCTCGACGGCGGCCTGCCTCGGCTCCGCCCTGGTCGGGGGCACGCCAAAGGCCCGGGCGTCGGCGTCGACGGAATCAACCGTTTCCGTGACCGCGTCCGGGTCCGCGTGGGGCTGGGGCTCCGCTTCCTCGGCACCGCGCTCACGCAGTCCCTTGGCGTAACGGCGCTCCATTCCCGCCCGGCCGGAAAGCAGCCGAATGGCAGTGGAGAAGCGTTCCGTCGGACGGGCTTCGTTCAGCTCGTCCTGCCTCCGGAGCCACATGGGCACCAAGTAGGCGGCCCAGGCCCCGACAATGACTGCGTAGATGAGGCCGCTGCTGCTCACACCTCACACCGTAGAGGGGCGCGGCCCACGGGATCGGCCAATTGGGCCGGTGTGTCGCGCGATCTCGCTGATATCACGGACTTTTTTTGTGATTCTTCGGATCAGGTTATGGGCAAATCGGTTGTCGGGGCCCTACCGGGCTCGATAAATCGAACAGATAATCGATTATTTATTCCGGCGGCTTATCCGGCTGCCGGGACCGCTGCCAGCGGCGCAGCAGCCCCTCAGGGACCTCCTCCGCCGTGACCGCGTAGACGAGGTGGTCGCGCCAGGCGCCGTCGATGTGCAGGTAGCGGGGGCGCAGCCCCTCCTCGCGCAGGCCCAGCTTCTCCACGACCCGCCGGCTCGGCCCGTTCTCGGGGCGGATGCACACCTCGATCCGGTGCAGTCCGACCTTCGCGAAGCAGTGGTCCACCGCGAGCGCGACCGCCGTGGGCATGACCCCGCGGCCCGCCACGTCGCGGTCCACCCAGTAGCCGACGTGCGCCGCGCACATCGAGCCCCAGGTGATCCCGGCGACGGTGAGCTGGCCGACGAGCCGGCCCTCGTACTCGATGACGAAGGGCAGCATCCGGCCCGCGTTCGCCTCCGCCCGCAGATGGCGGACCATCTGGCGGTACGTCGGCCGCTGTATGACCGGCCCCCAGGGGGCGGGCGGCGGGATGGTGGCCTCCCAGGGCCGCAGCCAGTCCCGGTTGCGCCGGTTGACCTCCCGCCAGGCCTTCTGGTCCCGCAGTTTTATCGGCCGGAGGGTGACGTCGCCGTCGGTCAGGACCACCGGCCAGGTGGGGCCGTTCAGCTCGTGCTCCCGGAGGTTTCCGCCGGTCTGGGGTGGTCGCCGCCCCGGATCTGGTCCACGGCGTGCGGGATGACGCGGGAGAGGACGGCGAGGCCGTCGCGGACGCCGCCCGTGGAACCCGGCAGGTTCACGATCAGGGTGTGCCCGGCCACGCCCGCCAGCCCCCGGGACAGCGCGGCGGTCGGCACCTTCGCCAGGCCCTCCGCGCGGATGGCCTGCGGGATGCCCGGGATCTCGTAGTCCAGCACGCGGGCGGTGGCGTCGGGGGTGCGGTCGGTGGGCGAGATGCCGGTGCCGCCGGTGGTCAGGATGACGTCGTAGCCCGCGGCCACGCCCTCGCGCAGCGCCTGTTCGACGGGATCGCCGTCCGGGACGACCCGGGGGCCGTCCACCGTGAAGCCGAGCTTCTCCAGCGCCTCGGCGAGCAGCGGGCCGCCCTTGTCCTCGTACACGCCCCGCGAGGCGCGGTTCGAGGCCGTGACGACCAGGGCCCGGCCCGTGGAAGCGGGTGCGGGAGCCGCCGGAGCGGCTTCGGCGTGGCTGTGGCTGTGGACCTCGCCGCCGCGCGGGGGGTTCACGAGCGCGCCCAGTCGCCGGACTTGCCGCCGGTCTTCTCCTCCACCCGGACGTCCGTGATGACGGCGCCCTTGTCCACGGCCTTGACCATGTCGATCACGGTGAGTCCGGCGACCGCGACGGCGGTCAGCGCCTCCATCTCGACGCCCGTGCGGTCGGTCGTCCTGACGGTGGCGAGGATCTCGACGGCGTCGTCGGCGACCCTCAGGTCCACCTTCACACCCGAGACAGCCAGCGGGTGGCAGAGCGGAATCAGGTCGGGGGTCTTCTTGGCCCCCATGATCCCGGCGATCCGCGCCGTCGCGAGGGCGTCGCCCTTGGGCACGCCCTCGCCGCGCAGCAGCTCGATCACCCGGGGGGAGACGAGGACCCGTCCGCTGGCACGGGCCGTCCGGGTGGTGACGTCCTTCTCGGAGACGTCGACCATCCGGGCCGCGCCGGCCTCGTCGATGTGGGTCAGCCTGCTCTGGGTACTCATCGCTGTGCCGCTCCGCTCTGGGCCCGCGCGGGGCCTGTGTGGTGCGACACACGCTACCCGCACCGGCCCGGCTTCAGCCGAGCAGGACCACTTCCAGCTCCGTGCCCGGCTCCACCGAAGTGACGTCCTCGGGTACGACCATCAGCGAGTCGGCGTGGGCCAGCGCGGCGATCAGGTGGGAGCCCGATCCGCCGACCGGGCTGACCGTGCCGCTCTCCGCGTCGTACTTGCCGCGCAGGAACTGGCGGCGGCCGGCCGGGGAGCCGAGCGCCTTGTCGGCCTTCAGTACGGCCCGCACGCTGGGGCGGCGCACCTCGGACTCCGGCAGGCCCATGAGCGTGCGGATGGCGGGGCGCACGAAGAGCTCGAAGGAGACGTACGAGGACACCGGGTTGCCGGGCAGGGCCAGCAGCGGGGTGTGGTCCGGGCCGATGGTACCGAAGCCCTGCGGCTTGCCGGGCTGCATGGCGAGCTTGCGGAAGTCCATCCGGCCGGCGTCGATGTCCGCGGCGTCCGTGCCGTCGCCGCCCGTGCCGGACTGTCCGACCGAGGACAGCGCCTCCTTGACCACGTCGTACGCGCCGACGCTGACCCCGCCCGTGGTGACGAGCAGGTCGGCCCGGATCAGCTGGTCCTCGATGGTGGAGCGCAGGGTGTCGGCGTCGTCCGCGACCGCGCCGACCCGGTAGGCGATGGCTCCGGCGTCCCGCGCGGCCGCGGCCAGCGCGAAGCTGTTGGAGTCGTAGATCGTCCCGGCGGCCAGCGCCTCGCCCGGCTGGACCAGTTCACTGCCCGTGGACAGCACGACCACGCGCGGCCTCGGCCGCACCCGGACGGTGCCGCGGCCGATGGCGGCGAGCAGGGCGATCTGCGGCGGGCCGAGCACGGTACCCGCCGCCAGGGCGAGGTCGCCGGCCTGTACGTCGCTGCCGCGCGAGCGGACGTGCGCCCGCGCCTCGGCGGCCCGGTGCACCCGCACCTCGCCGGCCGCGCCCTCGGGGGAGGTACTGGCCGGGGTCATCCCGGAGGCCGCGCCGCCGCCCGTGCCGCCGTCGGTCCACTCGACCGGTACGACGGCTTCCGCTCCGGGCGGCAGCGGGGCGCCGGTCATGATGCGGGCGGCCTCGCCGGGGCCGACGGCGGGCAGCTCACCGCTGCCCGCCGCGACGTCCCCGACGACCGTCAGCACCGCGGGGAACTCCTCACTGGCGCCCTGGACGTCGGCCACCCGGACGGCGTATCCGTCCATGGAGCTGTTGTCGAAGGGCGGGAGGGCGACGGGCACGGTCACGTCCTCGACCAGGACGCAGCCCTGGGCGTCCAGCAGCTGGAGCTCGATCGGCTCCAGCGGGCGGACGGCGGCGAGGACGTCCGCGAGGTGCTCGTCCACGGACCACAGACGGTGGCCGGTCTCCTGCGGTGCGGAACTGCTCAAGGTGCTACATCTCCTCCGTGACGTAACGGTGAAGCCAGGTGCGGAACTCCGGACCCAGGTCGTCCCGCTCGCACGCGAGGCGGACGATGGCCCGCAGGTAGTCGCCGCGGTCCCCGGTGTCGTAGCGACGGCCCCGGAAGATCACGCCGTGCACCGGACCGCCGACGGTCTCGTCGGCGGCCAGCTTCTGCAGGGCGTCGGTGAGCTGGATCTCCCCACCGCGGCCCGGCTCGGTCTCCCGCAGTATGTCGAAGATCGCGGGGTTGAGGACGTAGCGGCCGATCACCGCGAAGTTGCTGGGGGCGTCCGCGGGGTCCGGCTTCTCGACGAGTCCGGTGATCCGGACCACGTCCTGCTCGTCGGTGGCCTCGACGGCGGCGCAGCCGTAGAGGTGCACGTTGGCCGGGTCGACCTCCATGAGGGCGATGACGGTGCCGCCGGTGCGGGAGTAGACGTCGGTCATCTGACGCAGCAGCGGGTCGCGCGGGTCGATGAGGTCGTCACCGAGGAGGACGGCGAAGGGCTCCTGGCCGACGTGCGGTTCGGCGCACAGCACGGCGTGGCCGAGGCCGCGCGGGTCGCCCTGGCGGACGTAGTGCATGGTGGCCAGGTCGCTGGATTCCTGGACCTTCTTCAGCCGGTCGTCGTCGCCCTTGGCGATGAGGGCGGACTCCAGCTCGTAGTTCCGGTCGAAGTGGTCCTCCAGAGCGCGCTTGTTACGCCCGGTGATCATCAGGACGTCGTCCAGCCCGGCCCCCACGGCCTCCTCGACCACGTACTGGATGGCCGGCTTGTCCACAACCGGGAGCATTTCCTTCGGGGTCGCCTTGGTCGCCGGAAGGAATCGCGTACCGAGGCCCGCAGCCGGAATGACGGCCTTCTTGATCACGGGGTGCAACATAGTCATGGCCAGAACGATAGTGGGTTCCGTCGGACGCTCAACGGGATCGCGGTAGGTAGATCCACTTATGTCCATATTCCGAGGGAGATTTGGTTCCGCTGTGAATGAGAACCCGCAGACCGCCGCCTCGACCAAGGCCGAGCTGCGCCGGGAACTCCTCGCCGCCCGCCGCGCCTTGTCCCCCGATGCCTGCCGCGCGGCCGCCGCCGCGCTCGCCGGCCGGGCTCTGGAGCTGCCCGAACTGGCCGGTGCGCGCACGGTGGCGGCGTACGTCTCCGTCGGCACGGAACCGGGCACCCGCGATCTGCTCGACGCCCTGCGCGCGGCCGGGAAGCGGGTACTGCTGCCCCTGCTGCTGCCCGACAACGATCTCGACTGGGCCGTGTACGAGGGCCGGGCGGGCCTCGCCGAAGCCGCTCACCCCGGGAAGATGCGGCTGCTGGAGCCGTCCGGCCCGGCGCTCGGGCCGGACGCGGTGACCGGCGCCGACGCCGTGCTTCTGCCCGGACTCGCGGTGGACGGTCGCGGGATGCGGCTCGGCCGCGGCGGCGGCTCGTACGACCGGGTGCTGCGGCGGCTGGAGCGCGCCGGAGCGCATCCCGCGCTGGTGGTGCTCCTCTACGACGACGAGGTGGTCGCGCGGGTCCCGGAGGAACCGCACGACCACCCCGTTCAGGCGGTGGCCACCCCTTCCGGGGTGCTCCGCTTCTGAGACCTGCGCGCCGCTAGGGCTTGAGGGTCAGGGTGTCGACCGTCGCCTTGTCGACGGCCTCCTTGCCGAAGGGCCACTCCAGCAGCTCGCCCTTGGCCCACATCGTCGTCTGGTCGGTGTAGTTCGAGTGGTACGTGTGCCCCGAGGCGCCCGTGAGGTTGATCCAGCGGGACTTGTCGAGGTCGTTGAGGTTCACGACCATCCGCATCGACGGCACCCAGGTCACCCCGTACCCGCTGGAGGCGTTCCAGCCGGTCGCGTTGACGGTGGCCTCGCCGCCGCCCAGGTTCCAGGGGCCGCGGTTGAGGAGCCACTGCATGAAGCCGGGGCCCTCTGTGCCGATCGTCTGGTTCTTGAGGTTCAGCTGGTGCAGCCGGCCCCAGCTCCAGGTGGACTGGTCCTTGCCGAGCTTGGCGGTCAGCTCCCAGCGGGCGTCCTCCATGGCCCGCGCGAACAGCTCGTCGCGGGTGGTGGTCGCCGGGACCGTGAGGTTCTTCCTGGGCGCGGCCCACCAGGGCGACTTCTCGTCCTTGACGAGGCGGCGGACCACCTCGAACCAGCGGTCGCCGCCGTCCGGCTGCGCCGAGTCGCTGCCGCGCATGCCGCATTCGCGGACCACTTCGGCCAGGTCGTCGTTGGGGCCGCTGCTCTGGTCGTGGACGTTCATGCAGCTGCCCTCGATGCGCAGCTCCTTGGGCATCTTGTCGCCGAAGGCCAGCTTGAGGATGTTGCGCCAGACGGCGTTGAAGTAGGCGGCCGCGGCCGAGTCGGGCTCCTGGGTGTAGTTCCAGCCCTCCAGCAGCTTCTGCGCGGAGCGCACGTCCGGGTCCTTGACCTCGATCTTGGCGAGCATCGGGGTCAGCAGCGCGGCGATCTCGCTGCTGTTGTCCATCTGCATGGCGCGCATGTCGTCGGTCGAGATCTTGCCGCTGTCCTTGATCTTCGCCTCGATGAGGTCGTTGATCCGCTGGCTGCGGGCGCCGTAGCCCCAGTCCGTGGTCAGCGTGTTCGGGTACTTGCCGGCGCCGGTGCCGCTCTCGACGACCGCCTGGTTGGCGGTGACGATGAAGCCGCGCTGCGGGTTCTGCTCCCACGGCAGCTCGTTCTGCGGGATCCAGCCGGTGGCGCTGCCCGGGGTGCCCTTCCAGGCGTACTTGGGGTCCCAGCCGGGGGCGGGCATGCGGCCGTCGCCCGCGCCGCGCACAGGGATCCGGCCGGGGGCCTGGTAGCCGATGTTGCCGTACTGGCCCTTGTTGTCGGCGTAGATCAGGTTCTGGGAGGGGACCTCGAAGTCGGAGGCGGCCTTGCGGAAGTCGTCGAAGTTCTTGGCCTTGTCGAGCTTGAAGACCGCGTCCATGGACTTGCCCGGGTCGAGGGCGGTCCAGCGCAGGGCGACGGCGTAGCCGGTGCCGCGGTCGGGGGCCGAGGAGGCGACGGGGGCGCGGGAGCCCACCGTGCCGAGCTCGTCGCTGCGGTCGGAGATCAGCGGGCCGTTGTTGGTGGTGCGGACGGTGATCTTCTTGCTCTTCTCGCCCGCGATCTTGATCTCTTCGACGCGGGTGGTGAAGGGGAGCACCTTGTTGTCGTAGACGTAGCCCTCGGGCTTGACCTGCTCCAGGTAGAGGTCGGTGACGTCGGCGCCGAGGTTGGTCATGCCCCAGGCGATGTCGGTGTTGTGGCCGATGACCACGCCGGGCATGCCGGAGAAGGTGAAGCCGGCGACGTCGTACTGGCACTGGGCCGAGGCGGCGCGGCAGTGCAGGCCCATCTGGTACCAGACCGAGGGCAGCTGCGGGGAGAGGTGCGGGTCGTTCGCGAGGAGCGGCTTGCCGGTGGTCGTGTACTTGCCGGAGACGACCCAGGAGTTCGAGCCGATGCCGCTGCCGTTGGGGCCGAGGATCGCGGGGATCTGGTCCAGGGTCTTGGCGAGGGAGGTCATCTGCGTGCGCAGGCCCACGGTCGCGCCCTGGGCGGTGGCGTTGTCGGCGAGACCGGTGGGGCTGCCGGTGCCGCCGTTGGCGGTGCTCGCGTTCGAGCCGGTGGCGCCGGAGCCGGTGGTGCCGGTGCCCGTGGCGTCCTTCGAGGCGGGGCCGGCCGCGGCGCCCTGCGGCGCGTACTTGCCGCCCTCGACCTTGCCGCCCTCGACGATCGGACGGTTCCGGTCGAAGGGGTACGGCGGGTACAGCTCCTCGATCTGCGCCGGCGAGAGCGTGTTCGACATCAGGGCGCGGTCGATCTCGTCCTGCATGTTGCCGCGCAGGTCCCAGGCCATCGCCTTGAGCCAGGCCACCGAGTCCACCGGCGACCACTGCTCGGGCTTGTAGTCGGAGCTGAGCCCGAGGGCGGCGTGCTCGACGGAGAGGTCCTTGCCGGACTTGCCCTTGAGGTACGCGTTGACCCCGTCGGCGTAGGCCTGGAGGTACTTCTTCGTCTCGGGCGAGAGCTTCTTGTCGAACTCCTCCTGCGCGACCTGGCGCCAGCCCAGCGTCCGCAGGAAGGCGTCGGTCTCGACCTGGCCGGAGCCGAACATCTCCGAGAGCCGCCCGGAGGTCATGTGACGGCGTACGTCCATCTCCCAGAAGCGGTCCTGGGCGTGGACGAAGCCCTGCGCACGGAAGAGGTCCTCGTCGTTGTCGGCGTAGAGCTGGGGGATCCCGTGCTCGTCGCGCTTGACGTCGACGGTCCCGGTCAGGCCGGGCACCTTCAGGGAGCCGGTCGTCTGGGGGAACGAGGCGCGCACGCCGTCCACGCCCCAGTACGCCCCGTAGCCGAGGCCCGCGAAGAGCGCCAGGACCAGCACGAGCACGATCAGACGGGCTCGTCGTCCCTTCTTCTTGACGGGAGGAGCGGTTTCGTTGGCGGGCATCGCTGTCCTTAGAGGGGCAGGGTGGTCCTGGGAGTGCTGGGAGCAACCATAGGCGCAGGACCGGCCCCGGTGATCCGCCAGGGGTCCAGGTGCTGAGGACAGGGGCGAACACGCGTTTCACAATGTGGTTATCACGTAAAGAGAGCGTCAAAGATTAGGTAAGGTAACGAATTACTTGCCGAACCTGTCGCGCGGAGGAGCGGTCCACCGGCTCCCCCGTGCGCTTTGAGGAAGGGTCGCCCGCTGACTGTCCACACGCTCAATGAGCTCCTGCTGGTCTGCTCGCTCGTGCTGCTCGTCGCCGTCGCGGCGGTGCGCATCTCCTCGCGCAGCGGCCTCCCCAGCCTGCTCATATACCTCGGCATAGGCGTCGCGATAGGCCAGGACGGGATAGGCAACGTCGTCTTCGACAACGCCGAGCTGACCCAGGTCATCGGCTATGCCGCACTCGTCGTGATCCTCGCCGAGGGTGGTCTGGGCACCAAGTGGAAAGAGATCAAGCCGGCTCTGCCGGCGGCGATCGTGCTGTCGACGGTGGGCGTCGCGGTCAGCGTGGGCGTCACGGCGGCCGCCGCGCACTACCTGGTCGGGCTGGAATGGCGCCAGGCCCTGCTCATCGGCGCGGTCGTCTCCTCGACCGACGCCGCGGCCGTCTTCTCCGTACTGCGCAAGGTCCCGCTCCCCTCCCGGATCACGGGCGTGCTGGAGGCCGAGTCCGGCTTCAACGACGCACCCGTCGTGATCCTCGTCGTCGCCTTCGCGACGGTCGGCCCGGTGGGCCCCTGGTACGTCCTGGTCGGCAAGATCGCGCTGGAGCTGCTGCTCGGCGCCGCCATCGGCCTGGCCGTGGGCTTCCTGGGCGCCTACGCGCTGCGGCACGTGGCCCTGCCCGCCTCGGGCCTCTACCCGATCGCCGTGATGGCCATCGCGATGGTGGCGTACGCGGCCGGAGCGCTGGCGCACGGCTCCGGCTTCCTCGCCGTCTACCTGGCCGCCATGGTGCTCGGCAACGCGAAGCTGCCGCACTGGCCGGCGACGCGGGGGTTCGCGGACGGGCTCGGCTGGATCGCCCAGATCGGCATGTTCGTGCTGCTGGGACTGCTGGTCACCCCGCACGAGCTGGTGAACGACTTCTGGCCCGCGGTGATCATCGGGCTGGTGCTGACGATGGTGGCGCGGCCGCTGGAGGTCTTCGTCAGCCTGCTGCCCTTCCGGATCCCGTGGCGGGAGCAGGCCCTGATGTCGTGGGCCGGTCTGCGCGGAGCGGTGCCCATCATCCTGGCGACCATCCCGATGGTGTCCGGGATCGAGGGCAGCGACCGCGTCTTCAACATCGTCTTCGTGCTCGTCGTCGTCTACACCCTGGTGCAGGGGCCGACGCTGCCCTGGCTGGCGCGCGAACTGCGGCTCGGGGACACCGACGAGGGCGCCTCGGACCTCGGCATCGAGTCGGCGCCGCTGGAGAAGCTGCGCGGACATCTGCTGTCCTTCGCGATCCCGCCGGCCTCGCGCATGCACGGCGTGGAGGTGAGCGAGCTGCGGCTGCCCGCCGGAGCCTCGGTGACCCTGGTGGTACGGGACGCGAAGAGCTTCGTGCCGGCGCCGTCGACGGTGCTGCGGCGCGGTGACGAGCTGCTGGTCGTGGCCACGGATCCGGTGCGGGACGCGGCGGAGGCGCGGCTGCGGGCGGTGGCCCGGGGCGGCAAGCTCGCCGGGTGGCTGGGCACGGGCAACGGATCGGGCCGGGGGCCGGGCGGCGGACCCGGCGGGGCGGGCGGCACGAGGGGCGTCACAGGGCGTTAGAGCGTCGCTCTAATTCGATGCCTTAGTGGATTCTGCCCATATTTACCCATGTTTTTATGGCTTCCGAAGGCGAAGTTCCAGTTAATCGCAGGTGAAGACACCTCTTGTCGCCGTAATCACAGGGCGCTTCAGGACCCTTCCCTGTATGATTAAGGCACAACCATCGAACCAACTCTGCCTGACGCAGAGCTGGCGCGACCGCAAAGCGGCCGTGGCTCCCTCCCGCAGTGGGCGCCCAGGTATCACTCGGTTCTGCGCAAGAGGACAGCTCTCGGGGCTCCCACATGTACGGGTGCGGCCGCTCACAAGGCGGAACACCGTCCGCAGACGGGGACGCTCTACCAGGCAGCGGAAAGGCAAGGCCGTGACATCCGCGGTCACGACCGACACGTCCGCCCGCCCCGGCTACGGGCAGCTCCTGCGCACGCCCGGCGCCCTCAGCTTCCTGCTCCCCGGCTTCGCGGCCCGGCAGCCCTTCGCGATGCTGACCGTGAGCATCGTCCTCCTGGTCCAGCACACCACCGGCTCCTTCGGCAGCGCCGGCATCGTCGCCGCCGTCACCGGCGTCTCGATGGCGCTCTTCGCCCCGCAGATGGGCAAGCTGGTCGACCGGCTCGGCCAGAGCCGCGTGCTGGTCCCGGTGGTCCTCTCGCACGCCGCGGCCATCAGCGCCCTGACCGCGCTCGCCCTGCTCGGCGCACCGCTGTGGGCGCTCGCGCTCGCCGCGATCCCCGCCGGCGCGTCCGTCCCGCAGGTCGGCCCCATGGTCCGGGCCCGCTGGGCCGCCAAGCTGGAGGGCTCGCCGCTGCTGCAGACCGCGGCCGCGTTCGAGTCCGTCACCGACGAGTTCACCTTCGTGGTGGGCCCGGTGCTGGCGACCTTCCTATGCACCGCGGTCCACCCGTCGGCCGGCCTCGTCGCCGAGGCGACGCTGACGGTCGTCGGCGGTCTGCTCTTCGCCGCCCGGCGCGGCACCCAGCCGAAGCCGGCCGCCCGCGCGGCGAACGGCGAGAAGCACGCCTCCGCCCTGTCCTTCGCGGGCCTGCGCGTCCTGATCGTGGCCTTCATCGGCATCGGCGCCGTGTTCGGCGGCATGCTCGTCTCTGTCGCCGCCTTCTCCGAGGAGATCGGCAACCCGGGCGCCAACGGCCTGCTCTACGGCATCTTCGCGGGCGGCAACATGATCGCCGGCATCGCCATGGGCGCCGTCGCCTGGAAGATCGGCCCGCGCCGCCGCCTGATGATCGGCTACGTCGGCCTCACCGCGGCGGCCTCGGTCCTGTGGGCCGTGCACTCGGCGGTCCTGCTGGGCGCCCTCGGCCTCGTCGTCGGCCTGTGCATCGCCCCGGCGCTGATCACCGGCTACACCATGATCGAGCAGCTGGTCCCCGCCGCCTCCCGGACCGAGGCCTTCACCTGGCTCACCGGAGCGGTCGCCTTCGGGCAGGCCGGTGCCGTGACCCTGGCCGGGCGTCTGACCGACGCGCACGGGTCCTCGTACGGCTTCCTGGTGCCCGCGGCGGCCACCGCCCTCGCGCTGGCCACCCTGCTGGTGCTGCGCGGGAAGCTGGCCCCGAAGGCCCCCAGCCGGGTCGTGAAGTCGTCCGCCCCGGCCGCCCCGAAGGCGGTGCGGAACACGGGCAACGAGCGTGGGATGGGTCACCGCGTGCCGGTGACGGTGGACTGATCCGCCGGAATACGTCACCATGGAGCGTCGTTAGCACTCATTGAGTCAGAGTGCCAGGAGGAAATTCGTGCCGACCTACCAGTACCAGTGCACCGAGTGCGGTGAGGGCCTTGAGGCCGTGCAGAAGTTCACCGATGAAGCGCTGACCGTGTGCCCGAGCTGCGACGGACGCCTGAAGAAGGTGTTCTCCGCAGTCGGCATCGTGTTCAAGGGCTCCGGTTTCTACCGGAACGACAGCCGCGGCGCCTCTTCGAGCAGCACCCCTGCCACGAAGTCGTCGTCGACGACGTCGTCCGCGACGTCCACCGCTGCCGCCGCCCCCGCCGCTTCGGCCTCCTCGACGTCGTCGAGCTCGGGCAGCAGCGCCGGCTCCACCTCGGCGGCCTGACCGTCCCATCGCCTTTTCCCAGGCCCCGCAGCCCTTCCCGGGCAGCGGGGCCTCGGGCATGCCCCGCGGGTCCCCGTTAGGGTGACGTACATGGCGAACGCAGAGATCGGTGTCATCGGCGGCTCGGGCTTCTACTCCTTCCTGGAGGACGTCTCCGAGATACAGGTGGACACCCCGTACGGCCCCCCGAGCGACTCCCTCTACCTCGGCGAGCTGGCGGGCCGCACGGTGGCCTTCCTCCCCCGGCACGGGCGCACCCACACCGTCCCGCCGCACAAGATCAACTACCGGGCCAACCTGTGGGCGCTGCGCTCGGTCGGTGTCCGCCAGGTGCTCGGCCCGTGTGCCGTGGGCGGCCTGCGGCCCGAGTACGGACCGGGCACGCTCCTCGTACCGGACCAGCTGGTCGACCGTACGAAGTCCCGCGTCCAGACCTTCTTCGACGGGGAGCCCCTGCCCGACGGCAGCGTCCCGAACGTCGTGCACACCACCTTCGCCGACCCGTACTGCCCGGTGGGCCGGTCCGTGGCGCTCGCGTCGGCCCGGCAGCAGGGCTGGGAGGCGGTGGACGGCGGCACCATGGTCGTGGTCGAGGGGCCCCGCTTCTCGACGCGCGCCGAGTCCCGGTGGCACGCGGCGGCGGGCTGGTCGGTGGTCGGCATGACGGGCCACCCGGAGGCGATCCTCGCCCGTGAGCTGGGCCTCTGCTACACCTCGATGGCACTGGTCACGGACCTGGACGCGGGCGCCGAGACGGGTGAGGGCGTCTCGCACACCGAGGTCCTGAGGGTGTTCGGCGAGAACGTGGGCCGCCTGCGCAAGGTCCTCTTCGACGCGGTCGCGGCCCTGCCGGAGACCGATTCCCGCGACTGCCTGTGCACCCACGCCCACGACGGCTGGGACCTGGGGATCGAGCTTCCCTGATCTTTCGTACGCCGGTGTCGGACGCGGGCCGTACCCTCCGGCCATGGGAGATTTCGGGGGGATGGTCGTGGCCCGCTGTTCCGCGGCGGAGCTGCTGGGGATCGCCGGGGCGGCCGGGTTCGAGGGGATCGACCCAGGTGCGAGACCGGCCGGCGAGTGGGCGGCGGTGACCTTCGCCGACCGGCCGGCCGGTGGCGGCACCGTGGTGGCGCGGCGCACGGGGGAGCCCGTCTTCACGGTGGCGTACCTCGACAGCGACGTCGGCTTCGTCGAGGCCGTCACCCCGGTCGGGAGCCGCTGGAAGGCCGTGCTGAACCGGAGGAAGGCCGAGGACTACGGGATACCGGTCGACCGCTACCCGGTCGAAGGGGCCGTGGCCGGGGCCCTCGCCTGGGCGGCGGCCGCCGGGCTGACCGCCGACGCGGCGGGCATCAGGGCCGCGCTCACCGGCGAGGAGACCTTCGCGGAGGACCTCGCCGACCGGCTCCTCGTCGCGCTCGGAGTCTCGTAGAAACGTTTTCCCGGAGGGTGTCACATTCCGGGGGGGCTGTCCGGTCCTTGCTCATGAAGGACCCACCGAGACCGCTTCCACCGCTTCCACCGCTTCCACCGCTTCCACCGCTTCCCGGGAGACGACAGCCATGCCGCGCATCTCGCTCACCCCGCCCCGCACCCTTCTCATGCGCATCGGCGCCTGGTACTCGCGCCGCACCTACGGCAAGGTGCTCGACCCCGGCCAGGCGTACGGGCACAACTCGCGCGTGCTGCTCTCGTACGTCCTCCTCGAACAGCGGGCGGCGAAGTGGAACGCCCTCGACGCCGGGCTGAAGCACCTCGCGGTGATGGCCTCGGCCGCCCGCATCAACTGCTCGTGGTGCATGGACTTCGGCCACTGGGAGGGCCAGGAGAAGGGCCTGCCGGCGCAGAAGATCGCGCTGGTACCGCGGTGGAGGGAGAACCGCGGGGCCTTCAGCGCGCTGGAGGCGCTCGTCATGGAGTACGCCGAGGCCGTGACGGAGACCGAGCCGGCGGTCACCGACGAGCTCGCCGCGGAGCTGATCGTGCGGCTCGGCGAGGCGGCGTTCGTCGAACTCACCGCCGTGGTCGCCCTGGAGAACTGGCGCTCGCGCGTGAACAGCGCCTTCGGCCTGACCAGCCAGGGCTTCGCGGAGGAGTGCCGGGTCTCCCCCGTGTGAGTGACGGGATCGTCCACAGGGCGGGGGCCGTCCACAGGCCGGAGCGGGATCCGGCGGGAGGCCGGATCGTGGGGTGTGTCCGGACGCAGGGTCCGGACACGGCACGCGACCGGTCAGGCGGTGTTCCTCATGTCCCTTACGGCTTCCCCCAGTTCTTCCTCCTCTTCGATCCATTCCTCCGCGTGTCCCCCCGCGCGTAAGGTCCCGCAGTTCCCCCCGCTCCGTGTGGGGCGGGGCGGGGAGCGGCTGCGCAGGGTCCTGCGGCGTCGGCGGCGGGCCGCCGCCGCCGGGTTGGCGGTCGCGGCGGCGGCCCTGGCCGTGGGCGGGGCGGAGGCCCAGGCCTCGCGGGGGGCCGCACCGGCGGGGGTGAAGGCCCAGGCGCCGGCCCCGGCCCCCGCGGCGGCCGTGCGGACGGTGTCCGCGCCGGTGCGCATCGCGGACGCGGCGACGGTGCGGCTGCTGCGGCCCGGGGACCGGGTCGACGTGGTGGCGGCGGAGCGGGCCGGGCCGCCGAGGGTGGTGGCCGAGGGGGCCCGGGTTGCCGAAGTGCCCGATCCCGAGCAGGGTGTCGGGGACGGTGGGGCCCTCGTGGTCCTGTCCGTGCCCCGGGACACCGCACGGGTCCTCGTGGGGGCGGGCTCCGTGGCGCGGCTGGCGGTGACGTTGTGCTGATTCGCACGCACGCCCAGTCAAGTCACCTCCAAGTGGGCGTCGATTGGACACGCCGGGCCTGGACTGCCGTAGCTTTCGGAACCGTTGACTCCGTGTTCGGCAGATTCGAAGAAAGGCTCAGTGGTGGGCGAGAAGAAGAAGGAGAGCGTCCTGGCGGGCTTCAAGGCCTTCCTGATGCGCGGCAACGTGGTCGACCTGGCGGTCGCCGTGGTCATCGGCGCCGCGTTCACGAACATCGTGAACACGATCGTCAAGGGGATCATCAGCCCGGTCGTGGGCGCGGTCGGGACGCAGAGTCTGGAGGGCTACAAGACCTGCATCAAGGCGCCCTGCGAGATCGGGAAGGACGGGCAGCCCACGGGCGTCGAGATCCTCTGGGGCTCGGTGCTGAACGCCACGCTGACCTTCCTGATCACCGCGGCGGTCGTGTACTTCCTGATGGTCCTGCCGATGGCGAAGTACCTCGCCAAGCAGGAGCAGCGCCGCAAGGCCCGGGAGGGCGTCCAGGAGACCATGGAGATCACCGAGCTGGAGGTCCTCAAGGAGATCCGGGACAACCTGGTCGCCCAGCGGAGCGGCAGCGCGAACGGCACGACCGTCGCTCCGGGGTCGCGCGACGCGTTCTGACCCGTCTGGCGGCTCAGATGTGGTGCGGGGGCTTCTCGTCGAGGAAGCGGGCCAGGTCGGCCGCGCTTCCGCCGGCGGGGGGCCGCTCGCCCCAGCCGCGGTCGGTGTCGTCCGAGGACTGCTGGTCCAGGGGGTCGTCGAAGACCAGCCTGGGCCTGGGCCTGCTCTCCGGCCTGGGCTCCGGCTTCGCGGCGGGCTCGGGATGCGGGTCGGGGGCGGCGGAGGTGCTCATGCCTCCAGGGTACGGCCGCCCCCGGCGCCCGCTCGGCTCAGCTCGGGGCCTCGGCGCCCTTGCGGGCGTAGAACCACCAGCACACCGCCAGGCACGTGGCGTAGAAGCCGATGAACATCCACAGGGCGTTGGTGACGGCCATCGCCGCGAACATCGCGGGAATGAAGAAGAAGCCGTAGGCGGCGATGGCGGAGGAGAAGCCGGTGACGGCGCCCGCCTCCATCTCGGACTGCTTGAGCGCCGCCGCCTGCGCCTCGGGGCCCTTGCCCTCCGCCTCGCGCATGTGCTGGTCCCGGAAGATCACCGGGATCTGCCGGAAGGTCGATCCGTTGCCGAGGCCGGAGAAGGCGAAGGCCGCGAGGAAGCCGATGAAGAAGGCCCAGAAGCTGCCCTGGTCGCCGCCCGAGGGCAGCGCGAAGATCACCACGACCAGGGCCGCGGCCATGCCGACGAAGGACAGCATGGTGACCTTCGCGCCGCCGATCCTGTCGGCGAGCCAGCCGCCCGCCCAGCGCATGAGCGCGCCGATGAAGGGGCCGATCCAGGCGTAGGTGGTGGCCTGGTAGCCCTGCGACTCGAAGTTGTTCTTGATCAGGAGGGGCAGGCCGGCGGCGAAGCCGATGAAGGAGCCGAAGGTGCCGACGTAGAGCCAGGTCATCAGCCAGTTGTGCTTGCGCCTGAAGATGATCTTCTGCTGACTGAAGGGCGCCGCGGCCACCCTGAGGTCGTTCATCAGGAACCAGGCGAGCAAGGCCATGATCACCAGCAGCGGCACCCAGAGGAAGGCGCCGTTCTGCAGCCAGATGTCCGTGTCGTTCTTCGCGTCGTGCTGCGGGCCGCCCGCCGGGGCGCCCAGCACGGCCGCGGTGACCACCAGCGGAGCGACCAGCTGGACCACGCTCACACCGAGGTTGCCGAGCCCGCCGTTGAGGCCGTTGGCGCTGCCCTTCTCCCGCTTGGGGAAGAAGAAACCGATGTTGGCCATGGAGGAGGCGAAGTTCGCACCGCCGATGCCGCAGACGGCGGCGATCAGCGCCAGCTCCCAGTAGGGGGTGCCGTTGTCCTGGAGCGCGAAGCCGAGCCACAGCATCGGCACGACGAGGATCAGCGTGCTGAAGGCGGTGAACTTCCGCTCGCCGAAGATCGGCCCGATGAAGGTGTAGAGGATCCGGAAGGTGCCGCCGGTGATCCCGGGGATGGCGGTCAGCCAGAACAGCTGCGACTTCGAGAAGCCGAAGCCGACGTCGTTCAGCTTGACGACGGTCACCGACCAGACCTGCCAGACCACGAAGCCGAGCATCAGAGCGGGGATCGAGACCCAGAGGTTGCGCTGCGCGACCCTGCGCCCGGTGGACTGCCAGAAGCCGTCGTCCTCGGGCCGCCAGTCGCCGATGGTGGCGCCGGGCTTGTAGGTCTCGGCACGGTGCGAGCGCACCGCGGACGGGGTGGGCGTGGGCATCGACATGGTCATCGGTCCTTCGGGTCGAGGAGCCACAGTCCGAGGACGACGAGGAAGGACAGGATCAGGAATCCCGCGCCCCACCAGGCCGTTCCGGTGTTCCCCTTCATCCACTCGTTGACGGTCACGGTCAGCGCCCAGAGCTGTCCGACGACCACGGTGAGGGCCAGGGCCAGGCGGGCGTTGAGCTTCGAGGACCGCTCCGGCTCCTGCTCGGTGCCGGCTCCCGGGCCCGGGCCCGTGTGCCGGATCCGCGGGTCCCCGTAGCCGCTGGTGGAGCGGATCTGCGGATACCGGTCGCGGACCGGCCGGTTCAGCCGGGGCTGGGCGCTGCCCGGGCGGTACTCCGGAAGCGGAGGGATCTGCGGGGCACTCATGTGCGCTTCCTCTCGGGCTCGGCGGCGCGATCCGAACCCGGGCAGCGCAGTTGCAGCGAGAACTCGGGGTGGGAATCGCCGAACTGCCGGCAGAGGGCGTCCTTGGCCGGCTCGCCCGACCGGGCGGTGCCGATGGCCCAGACGCTGCCGTCGGGCTGCTCGGTCAGGAAGATCCTGGGGAGCGGGCGCGGCGGCGGCCCCGCGGCCACCTCGCCGGTGCGCACGTCGAAGACGCCCTCGTGGCAGGGGCAGTACAACTCCCCCTCGGGCCCGCGGTCCTCGCGCCAGAGCACGGCGCAGGCCAGGTGGGTGCAGACGGCGGAGTAGCCGACGAGGGTGCCGTCACCGAGCCGGACGGCGACGGCCCGGTCCTCGTCGCCGGGAAAGCGGAAGGCGACGGACTGGCCGGGCGCCAGCAGGTCGGTGACCTTCTTGGGCTCGGGCAGCTTCTCGCTGTCGCCGTGCCGGTGCAGGATGCCGGCGGCGACGCCGACACCGCCGACGGCCAGGCCGCCGGAGACGGTCGCGACGATCCGCAGGTAGTCGCGCCGGGTGGTGAGGGAGTCGGCGCTGATCCGGTCGCGCAGCTGCCCGGCGGCGGCGTCGGCGTCGGGGTCCGGGGTGGAGGCCGGAGGGGGCTGTTCGGTGACGCTCATCGGACGTCCACTCCCCCCACCCGTCGCCCGCCGCCATCCTCATGCGAATGCGCTTCGCGCATGTCCACGTCCACTCCGTTCACTTCCACGACGGGGAGGCCGCCGGGGACGGGCCACTGGACCTTGTCGGCGGGGACGACCATCGCCACGCCGGTGCTGACCACCACGTCGCCGAAGACGAAGGAGTCGGCGACCTGCACGCCGGGGCGCTCGGCCTGGAGCTCTTCGAGGGTTCCGTAGAAGAGGGCTCCGGTGGGGCAGACGGTGGCGCACATGGGCGCCAGGCCGTAGGCGGTGCGGTCGTAGCAGAGGTTGCACTTCATCTGCAGCTTCGCCTGGAGGTCGATCTTCGGGACGCCGAAGGGGCAGGCGTTGACGCAGTTGGCGCAGCCGATGCAGCGGGTGGTGTCGGCCTGCTGGACCACCCCGTCGGCGGTCACCAGGATCGCGTCGGCGGGGCAGACCTCGGCGCAGGGTGCGACCGGGTCCTCGCAGTGCATGCAGACGGTCGGAAGGGAGGCGACGGACATGCCGGGATCGGTGTAGTCCAGGTGGATCATCGACTTGCCGCGGTGGGAGTCGCATTCGCGGCAGGCGGAGACGCAGGCCTGGCAGCCGATGCAGCGACCTGGGTCGATGAAGATCGTGCGGCCCATCATGGCGAGTCAGCTCCTCTCCGCCGTGCCACGGCCCTGCGGCGACGTGGGCGGCAGGGGGTCGGTGCGGGAGAGCTGGGTCTCCGGGTAGGCCTCACGGCCCGGGGCGGTGGGCGGCGCGGGCACCTCGTCGACCTGTTCGCCGGCCTCGATCCGGGCGGCGCAGACCTTGAACTCGGGGATCTTCGAGCGGGGGTCGAGCGCGTCGATGGTCAGGGCGTTCGCGGCCGTCGGCACGGGCCAGTGGTAGGGGATGAAGACGGTGTCCGGCCGGATGGCCTCGGTGACCAGGGCCGGGAAGACCTCGCTGCCGCGGCGGGTGACCACCCTGACCGGGTCGCCGTTGCGGAAGCCGTGCGAGGGGTGGACCTCCACCCAGGGGCGCGGGGTCTGCTCGACGAGGGCGCCCAGGCGGCGGGTCTGGTTGCCGGAGAGGAAGTGCGCGACGGTACGGCCGGTGGTGAGGGAGAGGGGGAACTCCTCGGTGTACGGGTCCATCGGCGCGTGCCACTCGACGACCTGCATGTGGACCTTCCCGTCGGGGTGGAAGGTCTTGCCGCCCTCGAACAGCCGGGGAGTGCCCGGATGGTCGGTGCTGGGGCAGGGCCACATGATGCCGCCGGTCTCCTCCAGGCGTTCGTAGGTGATGCCGTAGTAGTCGTTGACCGTGCCGGCGGAGGCGACGCGGAGCTCTTCGAAGACCTCGCGGGAGCCCGCGAAGTCGAACTTGTCCCCGGCGCCGAGACGCCGTGCGAGTTCGCACATCACCCAGGTGTCGGTGCGCACTCCGGGGGGCGGTTCCTGCGCCTTGTTGTGCTTGACGACGCGGGCCTCGGTGTTGGCCATGACGCCCTCGTCCTCGGCCCACACGGTGACGGGGAAGACCACGTGCGCGTTGGCCGCGGTCTCGGAGAGGAAGAAGTCGAACTGGGCGTGGAACTCCAGGCGGTCGTAGCCCTCCTTGACCGCGCCGTAGTTGGGGAGGGAGACGAAGGGGTTGTTGCAGATGCCGATCAGTCCGCGGATCTCCTGCCGCTGCATCTGCCAGACCATCTCCATCATGGAGGTGCCGGCGGGTGGGAGTTCGGACTCCTCGATGCCCCAGATCCGGCAGATCTGGCGGCGGTGCTCCTCGTTCATGATGGAGCGGCCGCCGGGCAGCAGGTCCGCCTTCTGGCCGTGCTCGCGGCCGCCCTGGCCGTTGCCCTGGCCGGTGATGGTGCCGTAGCCGGCGCCTGGCTTGCCGAGGTTCCCGGTGGCCACGCACAAGTTGATGATCGTCAGGCAGTTCTCGACGCCCTGCGAGTGGTGCTCGACCCCGCGCGCGTGGAAGGCCATGGCCTTCTCCGCCCCGCCGAACATGCGGGCCACCTGGACGATCTGCTCCTCGGGGACCCCGCAGATCGCGGCGGAGCGGGCGGGCGGGTAGTCCTGGACGGTCTTCTTGACCTCGTCCCAGCCGGTGGTGTGGGCGGCGAGGTAGGCCTCGTCGGTCAGGCCCTCCTCGATGACCACGTGCAGGACGGCGTTGAAGAACGCGGAGTCGGTGCCGGGCTTGAGGGCGACGTGCACGTCGGCGGTGCGGGCGATGGCCGTCTCGCGCGGATCGACCACGATCAGCGAGGCCCCGCGGTCCCGGGCGCCCCAGAGGTACTGGGTCATCACGGGGAAGCACTCCCCCACGTTCGACCCGGCGATCAGCAGGCAGTCGGTGAGGAGGATGTCGGAAAAGGGGTTCGCGGCCCGGTCGATGCCGAAGGACAGCTTGTTGGCACCGGCGGCGCTGACCATGCACAGGCGGCCGTTGTAGTCGACGTGCCGGGTCTTGAGGGCGACCCGGGCGAACTTGCCGACCAGGTAGGTCTTCTCGGAATAGAGGCTGGCGCCGCCGAGCAGGCCGAAGGCGTCGTTGCCGTGGGCGCCCTGGATGCGGCGGATCTCGGAGACGGTGAAGTCCAGGGCCTCGTCCCAGGAGACCTCCCTGAACTCCTCGTCCCGGGAGCGGCGCAGCAGCGGGCTCGTGAGCCGGTCGGGGTGGTTGACCTGCTGGTAGGCGTTGATGCCCTTGGGGCACAGCCGCATCCGGTTGATGTCGTGGTTGCGGGGCTCGACGCCGAAGACCTTGCCGCCCCGGTCCACGCGCAGGTACATCCCGCACTGCACGCCGCAGAAGCAGCAGTGGGTGGGGACGAGGGTCTCGCCGTTCTGGTCGGCGTGCCACTGGTCGGCGGGGATGCCGCCCGCGTCACGGAAGTTGCGGGTGCCGGGAGGGGCGATGGAGGGGTCGATGGGCAGCGGGCCAGTCCGGGCGGGGTCCGTCGCGGTCACTTGAAGCCCTTCTTGACGTGGTTCAGGTAGGCGTTGCCGCGCAGGACCCGTTTGCAGCGCGGGCAGTATTCGGCCCAGGAGTCGAAGTCGAGCTTCAGGTCCCGCATCGTGCCGCGCAGGTTCTCGACGTACGGGGTGGTGTCGACGGGCTCCCCGCAGCGCTTGCAGGCGAAGACCTGGTCGCCCTGGCGGGCCGTGTACTTGAACAGCTGCATGCCGACCGCGGCGGGGCGCTGGACGATGTGGAAGAACTTCCCGAACGGGATGTAGATGAGGGTGAACACCACCGACACCATGTGCAGGAGGGCCAGGAACTCGTAGCCGCCGCCGTGCAGGAAGATCGACGAGAAGGTCAGCAGCAGCCCGGTCACGGAGATCACGATCAGGCAGATCAGCGGCAGCAGGTCGTAGGCGAACCGCTGCCCCGTGATGGCACCCCGGTCCTTCATCCGGCGCCACAGGAAGTACGAGGCTCCGGGGATGACGAGGACCGCGGCGATGTCCAGGCCGTGGAACATCAGCCAGCCCAGGATGTTCAGCGAGTCGAAGCCGAGGACCTTGAACCCCCAGATCCGCATCTCGTAGCCCGGCCCGGAGCCGCTGCCCGAGGTGAAGGTGAACCAGCCCCAGGTCAGCGGGAAGGTGATGAGCGCCGCCAGGACGCAGCCCCAGAAGATGAGCTGGTGGGCGGCCCAGCGTGAGCGTGAGCGGGCGCCGAGGAACTTCTGGAAGCCCAGGTAGGTGGCGATCATCTTCGGCAGTGCGGTGGGCGCCTTGCGGAAGTTATCGACGGAGAAGAAGCTGCCGAACCCCTTCTTGAAGAGGCGGCGCGCGCCGGGTGCGGAGACCCACACGGTGTACCGGTAGGCCACGCCGAAGGCGAGGAACACGGTGGCGACCGCGTACGGCAACAGCGCCGAGTCGAAGTCGCGCAGGAAGCGGCTGCCGAGCACGATCGCGGCGATGAGCAGCAGCGAGACGACGACACCGGCCAGGGTGGCCCGTACGGCGACGGGTTGCCCGGCCGGTGACGGGCTCTGGGGTGGCTGGGCCGGGGGCTCCGGCGGCGGGGTTTCGGTGAGGACTTCGGTGGGCTCGGACACAGCACCACGCTAAGTGGTCTGTACCGATTAGGCCCGTTATGCGGCATTTACTATTGGGCTGAACGGGTCAGACGGCCTTCAAGCCCTGAGCGGCGAAGACCGCCTTGGCCTCGGCCACCTGCTCCGGCGTGGGCGAGGGGGTGTCGTGCAGGGTGAACTTCATGTCCAGGGCTTCCCACTTGCTCTCCCCCAGCTTGTGGAAGGGCAGGACGTCGACCCGCGAGACGTTGCCGAGGGTGCCGGCGAAGGCGGCGACGCCCTCGACGTTCTCGCGGGCGTCGGTCAGCCCGGGCACCAGCACGAACCGCAGGTGCACCTCCTTGCCCAGGTCCGCGAGGCGGCGGGCGAAGTGCAGGGTGGGCTCCAGCGGGCGGCTGGTGAGGCGCTCGTACGTCTCGCGGTCCCAGGACTTGATGTCGAGCAGGACCAGGTCCACGTCGCGCAGCAGCGCGTCGGTGGCGCGGGCGCCCAGGAAGCCCGAGGTGTCGAGGGCGGTGTGCAGGCCGAGGTCGTGCTTCATCCGGTGCAGCAGTTCGCCCGCGAAGACGGGCTGGAGCAGCGGCTCGCCGCCGGAGACGGTGGCCCCGCCGCCCGCGGCCGCGATGAACCGCGTGTACTTGCGGGCCTCGGCGATGACGTCGTCGGCCGAGGTGCGCCTGCCGGCCCGCATCCTCATGGTGTCGGGGTTGTGGCAGTACAGACAGGTCAGCGGGCACCCGGCGAGGAAGGTCACGAAGCGGGTCCCCGGGCCGTCCACCCCGGTGGAGAGGTCCCAGGAGTGCACGGAACCCTCGCTGGGCCGCTGCGTCGCGGCGGCGGCCGGGGTCTGCCCGGCGCTGACGGCGACGGCCGCGGCCCGGCCGACGGGGATGCTCGTACCGAAGAGGACGGTCATGGCAGGTGCTCCAGAGGTGATCCGGTGTCGGACCGGTGTGCCGGTGTGCCGGTGTGCCGGTGTGCCGGTGTGCCGGTGTGCCGGTGTGCCGGTGTGCCGGTGTGCCGGTGTGCCGGTTTCCGATGGGTCGCGCGGTCCCGGGGGCCTGGTGAGGGCCCGGCCCCCGGGGCGCGTCCGGCGGCTCCTTACAGCGAGCCGTGGAAGGTGCGGTTCAGCACGTCGAGCTGCTGGTCCCGCGTGAGGCGGACGAAGTTGACCGCGTAGCCGCTGACGCGGATGGTCAGCTGCGGGTAGTTCTCCGGGTGCTCCATGGCGTCCATGAGCGTGTCGCGGTTGAGGACGTTCACGTTCATGTGGAAGCCGTCGACGGCCATGTAGCCGTCGAGCACGCCCGCCAGGTTCTTGATCCGCTCCTCGGGGGTACGGCCCAGGCCGTCGGGGGTGACGGTGTTGGTCAGCGAGATACCGTCCTCGGCGTCCTCGTAGGGGAGCTTGGCCACCGACAGCGCCGAGGTGATGTAGCCGTGGGTGTCGCGGCCGTTCATCGGGTTGGCGCCCGGGGAGAAGGGCTCGCCGGCGCGGCGCCCGTCGGGAGTGTTGCCGGTCTTCTTGCCGTAGACCACGTTCGACGTGATCGTCAGCACGGACTGGGTGTGCTCCGCGTCCCGGTAGGCCGGGTGCCTCCGCACCTTTTTCATGAACTCCTCGACCAGCCACACGGCGATGCCGTCGACGCGGTCGTCGTTGTTCCCGAACGCGGGGTAGTCGCCCTCGACGACGTAGTCGGTGACGAGCCCCGTCTCGTCGCGCACGGCGGTGACCTTGGCGTGCTTGATGGCGGACAGCGAGTCCGCGGCGACCGAGAGGCCCGCGATGCCGCAGGCCATGGTGCGGCGCACGTCGCGGTCGTGCAGGGCCATCTCGATGCGCTCGTAGGCGTACTTGTCGTGCATGTAGTGGATGACGTTCAGGGCGTGGACGTAGGTCGCGGCGAGCCATTCCATCTGCTGGTCGAACCTGGCCATGACCTCGTTGTAGTCCAGCACCTCGGCGGTGAGGGCGCCGGTGTCCGGGCCGACCTGGACGCCGGACTTCTCGTCGCGGCCTCCGTTGATCGCGTAGAGGAGGGTCTTGGCGAGGTTCACGCGGGCGCCGAAGAACTGCATCTGCTTGCCGACCGGCATCGCGGAGACGCAGCACGCGATGGCGGTGTCGTCGCCGAAGCGCGGACGCATCAGCTCGTCGGACTCGTACTGCACCGAGGAGGTGTCGATCGAGACGCGCGCGCAGAACTCCTTGAAGCCCTGCGGCAGCCGCGGCGACCAGAAGACCGTCATGTTCGGCTCGGGGGCCGGGCCGAGGTTGTAGAGGGTCTGGAGGTAGCGGAAGGAGGTCTTGGTGACCAGCGGACGGCCGTCCTCGCCCATGCCGGCGATCGACTCGGTGACCCAGGCCGGATCCCCGGAGAACAGCTCGTCGTACTCCGGGGTGCGCAGGAAGCGGACGATGCGGAGCTTGATGATGAAGTCGTCGACGAGTTCCTGGGCCTGCTCCTCGGTGAGGCGGCCGGCCTCCAGGTCGCGCTGGAGGTAGACGTCGATGAAGGTGGAGGTGCGGCCGAGCGACATGGCCGCGCCGTTCTGCTCCTTCACGGCGGCCAGGTACGCGAAGTACAGCCACTGGATCGCCTCGCGGCCGGTGGTGGCCGGGCCGGAGATGTCGTGGCCGTAGGAGGCCGCCATTGCCTTGAGTTCGACGAGTGCGCGGATCTGCTCGGCGAGCTCCTCGCGCAGCCTGATCGTCTCCTCCAGCGAACGGTCGCCGGCCGGGAGGCAGTTCAGCTCCTCCTTCTCCTCCTTCTTGAAGGAGATCAGGCGGTCGACGCCGTAGAGGGCCACGCGGCGGTAGTCGCCGATGATGCGGCCGCGGCCGTAGGCGTCCGGCAGGCCGGTCACGACGCCGGCCTTGCGGGCGGCGCGGATGTCGGGGGTGTAGGCGTCGAAGACACCGGCGTTGTGGGTCTTGCGGTACTCCGTGAAGACCTTCTCCAGCTCCGGGGAGACCGGGTAGCCGTAGGTCTCCAGGGCTCCGGCGACCATGCGCCAGCCGCCGTAGGGCATGATCGAGCGCTTGAGCGGGGCGTCCGTCTGGAGGCCGACGATCAGGTCCTTGTCGCGGTCGATCCAGCCGGGGGCGTGCGCGGTGATCGTCGACGGGATGTCGTGGGCGATGTCGTAGACGCCCTTCTCGCGCTCCTCCGGGAACTTGTCGGTGATCGACTTCCACACGGCGGTGGTGCGCTCGGTGGGACCGGCGAGGAAGGAGTCGTCGCCCTCGTACGGCGTGTAGTTCTGCTGGATGAAGTCGCGGACGTCGATGGCGTCTCGCCACAGTCCGCCCTTGAAGCCCTCCCAGGCCTTGCCGTTCCTCGTGGTCTCCGCAGGGGTGACAGTCATCGCCCGCACCTTCCCAGTCGCCTCGTTGCTTGTATCCATTGCACGCCTTTTGATCGATCATTTGCCTCCGCGTTGGTCCTGAGCTGGGGCCCAAAGGTCCCGCCGTTTGCCGCCCGGCGGGCACCGACACCGACCTGACCTGGCATTTCGCGCGCGCCAAAAGGCCATCGTGCACTTGTGAAAAGCTTCACAAGAATCTCGCAGCGGCAGGGCGACCAGGCCGGGCGCCGACGGGGCACGCTGCGGAATTCCCCTGCGGCTCCGCTGCGGGAGCCAGCCCCCGATCCCCCGTGCCTCGAACGCCGGCGGGGCTGAGTTTTCAGCCCCGCCGGCGTTCGAGGCACGGGGGATCGGGGCGGAGCCCCAGGAGGCGGGCCGGGGGCTCAGCTCGGAGCCTCGGCACCTCGGCGGGCATAGAACCACCAGGCCACGACCACGCAGGAGGCGTAGAAGGCCACGAAGCCCCACATCGCGCTCGTCACAGCGAAGTTGGCGAACATCGCCGGGATGAAGAAGAAGCCGTAGGCGGCGATCGCGGCGGTGAAGCCCGTCACCGCGCCCGACTCGATCTCGGCCTGCTTCAGCGCGGCCGCGTACTGCGGGGTGCCCTCCGTCAGGCCCTTCAGGTGCTGGCCCCGGAAGATCACCGGGATCTGCCGGAAGGTCGAGCCGTTGCCGATGCCCGAGAAGAAGAACGCCGACAGGAAGCAGAGGAAGAAGCCGTAGAAGGAGCCGGTGTCCGACCCCGAGGGGAGGAAGGTGATCACGCCGATGATCGAGGCCGCCATGCCCGTGAAGGACAGGATCGTCACCCGCGCACCGCCCAGCTTGTCCGCGATCCAGCCCCCCGCCCAGCGGGCCAGCGCGCCCAGGGCCGGGCCCATCCAGGCGTAGGTCGCCACCGAGTACGCGGGAAAAGTGGTCTTGATGAGCAGCGGCAGCGCCGCCGCGAAGCCGATGAAGGAGCCGAACGTGCCGACGTAGAGCCAGGTCATCAGCCAGTTGTGCTTGCGCCTGAAGATGATCTTCTGCTGGCTGAAGGGGGTGGAGGCCACCTTCAGGTCGTTCTGCCCGAACCAGGCCACCGCGGCGAGCACCACCAGCACCGGTACCCACACGAAGGCCGCGTTCTGGAGGTAGATCTCCGAGCCGTCCGCCTTCCTCTGGCCCGCGCCGATCGCGAGGACCGAGGACGTGATCAGGATCGGGGTGAGGAGCTGGACGACGGAGACGCCCAGGTTGCCCAGACCGCCGTTGATCCCGGTCGCGTTGCCCTTCTCCTGCTTCGGGTAGAAGAAGCCGATGTTGGCGAGCGAGGAGGAGAAGTTCGCGCCGCCGATGCCGCACAGCGCGGCGATCGCGACCATCGTCGTGTACGAGGTCGACGGGTCCTGCACCGCGAAGCCCAGCCACAGCAGCGGCACGATCAGCACGACCGTGGAGAGCGCGGTGAAGCGGCGCTGGCCGATCATCGGGCCGAGGAAGGTGTAGAGGATTCGGGCCGTTCCGCCGGTGATGCCGGGCACGGCCGTGAGCCAGAACAGCTGGGACTGGCTGAAGCCGAAGCCGACGTCCTTCAGGTTCGTCGCCGTGATGCTCCAGACCTGCCAGACGACGAACGCCACCAGCAGGGCGGGCACGGCGATCCACAGGTTGCGGGTGGCCACCTTCTTCCCCGTGGTCCGCCAGAAGGAGGGGTCCTCCGGCGTCCAGTCCGTGATCGTGCGGCCCGGACGGTACTGCTCCGGATCGGCGAGCTGCGGCCGTACCGCTTCCTGCGTGGCGGAACTCATGGCTTCGTCCTCAGGTGTCGAGGGGTGTCCTTGCCTATCCAGGTTCCGGTTCGACGGGCACCTCGCGGCAGAGGAGAACGCACTGTGGGTGACGGGACAAGGTCCCGCCGCCCACAGTGCGTTCGTCGGTCGGCGGGCGCGGGCTCCTCCCGGCCGCGGGCCTCGGTGCGGTACCTCCCAGCGGTGTCCGGGGGAGAGTCCGCCCGGGGCACGCGGGCGGTGCGGGCTGCGCGTCCGGTCTGCTGAACGGGCGCCCGTCTGCTCTGCTGGGCGGTATGGCCTACCTGACGATGACCGCCCGCCGGCGCGACGAGCTCCACCGCGCATCCACCCCGCTGGAACTGTTCTTCGACCTCTGCTTCGTCGTCGCCATCGCGCAGGCCGGCGCCCGGCTGGTGCACGCGCTGGCGGAGGGGCATCCGGGGGCGGGGGTGACCGGCTACTTCTTCGTCTTCTTCGGCGTGTGGTGGGCGTGGATGAACTTCACGTGGTTCGCCTCCGCCTACGACGTCGACGACGTCCCGTACCGGCTCGCGACGTTCGTCCAGATCGTCGGCGTACTGGTCTACGCGGCGGGGGTGAGCCGGGCCTTCGACGAGAACGACTGGACGGTCCCCGTCATCGGCTACATCATCATGCGCGTCGCGCTGACCGCCCAGTGGCTGCGGGCCGCGGCCGGCGAGCAGGGCGCGGCGAGGACCTCCGCGCTGACGTACGCGGCCGGGCTGGTGATCTGCCAGGTGGGCTGGGTGGCGCTGCTGTTCGCGCCCGAGGGCGCCAAGCGCTGGCTGTTCCTGGTCCTGGTCGTCGCCGAGCTGCTCGTCCCGGCGATCGCGGAGCGAAACCACCAGACCTCGTGGCACGCGCACCACATCGTGGAGCGGTACGGCCTGTTCACCATCATCGTGCTGGGCGAGACGATCGCGGCGGCCACGGTCGCGGTGAAGTCGGCGCTCGACGAGCACGAGGCGGTGGGCCTGCTGCTGCCGATCGCCGGCGGCGGGCTCCTGATCGTCTTCGCGGCGTGGTGGATCTACTTCGCGGTGCCGATGCACGAACGGCTGAACACCAACCGGGAGGCGATCCCGTGGGGGTACGGCCACCTGCTGATCTTCGCCTCGGGCGCGGCGATCGGGGCGGGCATCGAGGTGGCGGTCGAGCACGCGGTGGGTGCGGCGCACATCTCGCAGGCCGCCGCGAACGCCGCCGTGACGGTGCCGAGTGCGGGGTTCCTGCTGATGGTCTGGCTCCTGCACTCCCGCCACTTCAAGCGGGGGGTGGCGCAGCAACTGACCCTGCCGGTGGCTGCCGTGGCCGTCCTGGCGTGCACGTGGGCGGGTGCGTACGCGGTCCTCTACGCGGGGGTCGTCTGCGCGGCGACGGTCGCCGTGGGCCTGGTCCTCGCCGCGAGGCCCGCCCGGCAGGCCGCCGCCCCCCGTTGACCGCTCCCGTTGCCGGGCTCTGCCCGGACCCGCGCCTCAAACGCCGGCAGGGCTGGATCGGACCGCTGCCCGTCTGCCCGGCGCGCCTCAGAACCCCCGGGGCTCCGCCCCGGACCCCGCTCCTCAAACGCCGGAGGGGCTGGTTTTCGCCCCCGCCGTCGTCTGAGGCGCCGCCGAAGGATCTCCAGCCCGCCGGCGTTTGAGGCGCGGGGCGGGGCAGCGCCCCGGCAGTGGCGCCCCCGCCGCCGCGGGGGCCTGGGCGGGAGCCGAGGGGCAGCGGGGCCGCCCCGGCCGTCACCCCCGCGCCCCCGGCGGCGTTTCCAGGCCATGACACTCCCCGCACCGCGCACCCCCGCAGACCCCGCCAGGGAACTGGCCGAGCCTGGGTTCTGGCAACTGCCCCCGGAACGGCGTCTCGCCGCCTTCGCCCGGCTGCGTGCGGCCGGCGGTCCCGTCTTCGTCCCCGAAGGGGCCGGCCACTGGGCCCTCGTCCGGCACGCCCACGTGCAGGAGGCCAGCCGCCTCCCCAAGGTGTTCGCCAGCGCCCCCGGCGTGACCACCCCCGAGCCCGCCCGCTGGGTCCGCGCCCTGTTCGGGGACTCGATGGTCAACCTGGACGGCCCGGAACACGCCCAGCTCCGCAAGATCGTGCAGCGGGCCTTCACGCCCCGCCTGCTGGCGGCCGCCGAGGCCGACATCCACGCCGTGGCGGCCCGCATCGTGGACGACGTACTGGCGGAGCGGCCCGACGAGTTCGTCTCGGCGGTGGCCTCCCGGCTGCCGCTGGAGGTCATCTGCAACATGATGGGCATCCCGGAGCGCTACCGCCCCGAGATCGCCGACCGCGTCAACCACGCCTCCGAGAACATCGGCGTGGAGCGGGGCCTGGCCTCCCGCCTGCGGATGCCCGGCCGGGGCCTGCGCGCCCTCGCGCGCATGCAGCGGATGGTGGCGGGCATCGGGCGCGAGCGCCGCAGGAACCCCACGGACGACCTGATCTCCGCGCTGGTCTGCGCGAACGTGGACGGCCAGGCCCTCGGCGCCCGGCAACTCGGCGCGTTCTTCTCGCTCCTGATGGTCGCCGGGGTGGAGACCACCCGCAACGCGATCACCCACGGGCTGACGCTGCTCACCGACCACCCGGACCAACGCGATCTGCTGCTCTCGGACTTCGACAGGTACGCGGACGGCGCGGTCGAGGAGATGATCCGCCACTCGACGCCGATCATCCAGTTCCGCCGGACCGTGGTGGCCGAACACACCGTGGAGGGGCACCTGTTCCGCCCCGGCGACAAGGTGGTGCTGTACTACGCCTCCGCCAACCGCGACGAGGCGGTCTTCCCCGACCCGGACGCCTTCGACATCACCCGCTCGCCCAATCCCCACCTCGGCTTCGGCGGCGGCGGCCCGCACTTCTGTCTGGGCGCGCACCTGGCCCGGGTGGAGATGCGGGCCCTCTTCCACGAGCTGCTGACCCGGCCGGTCGGGCTGCGCGCGGTGGGCCTGCCCGATCTGGCGGGGTCGAACTTCGACAACCGGGTCCGCTCGCTCAAGTTCGCCTTCGAGCGGCCCTGAGGCCGCCCCCGGGGCGGGCGGGGGGGCCGGCCACCGGGCAGGCTGGGAGCCCGGCGGCCGGAGCACGGTGCCGTGCGGCCGCGACGGCGGCGCGGCTACTTCTGCAGGCGGCGCACCGCGAGCACGCAGTGGGCGCTGCCCGTGAGCACCGCCTCGTCGCCGGCGAACGCCTGCAGGGTCTCCGGGGAGACCGGCTGGCCGGGGACGGCCTCGGGCCAGGCCCGCGTGGCGAAGAGGAAGTACGCCTGGCCGCTCTCGTCCGCCGCGGCGACCCACTCGTCGGGGGCGGTGCAGCGCGCGTTCATCCCGGGCAGGGTGAGCGCGATCTGGTTGCCCTCCAGCAGGATCTGCACCGGGAAGCCGGCCGGGTTGCGGGTGCCGTCCATGACGACGTCTCCGATGGGCAGGCCGATCTCCTCCAGCAGCCCGCGGGCCGCCGTCTCCCCGGCTTCCCGGCCGCCCGGGCCGTCACCGAGGGTGTAGGCGAGAAGGTACGGGATGTCGTGCGCCTCGGAGGGGTCGCCGATCCAGGCGAGCACGGAAAGGGTGCCGAGCTGGGTCCGGTCGATTTCGGCTTGAGTAGAAGTCATGCGCCGCACCCTAGTGGTCCGGCCACCGAGCCTTTCACGGCCTTTCACCCGGGCGGGCTAGACCGCCCAGAATCCCTCTCCGGAATTCGACCGGGTGTTCGCGTCCAAGTACTGGAGCCGGTCGACGCGCGCGTTTTCCGGGACTTCGAACACCACCCATCCCTCGGCCCGTTCACCGACCGCGAGGGAATCGAAGACGAGCGGTTTGCCCGTCGTCAGTTCACCGGCGGGCACCACCGGATGGCGCTGCCCCGCGCTGTCGTGCGCCCACATGCGTCCGAGCGCCCCGTACGAGTCCCCGCCCACGCTGACGAACGACATCGAGGCCGCCACCCACCGCTTCCCGGGCGCCGGGGCGAAGTCCTTCGCCACGCTGACCGCCGGGTCCACGTACGCGCCCAGGACGACCTCCAGGTGGCGGCCGAGCCGCTGCCCGCGCACCCGCAGCACGTCACCCACATGGGCATCGTTCGCCCCGGCCCGCACGGGCGCCCCCGCGGCGCCGGGAACCCCGTCGTCCACCGGGACCGCGGGCGCGGCGGCCGGGGCGAGCGCCCCCTCGGGAGCGCGGTCGCAGCCCGCGGCACCGAGCAGCAGCAGCGGCAGGGCGGTGGCGGCGAACACGGGGAGCGGGCGGGGGGAGGGGGGCATGCGGGATCCCTTCGGGGCGTATTCCGGCCAGTCTCACGCGCTCCGACGGGGAATTGCACACACCGACACGAGTGCGCGGAGCGAGTGAGCACGCCCGGCTGCCAGCACAATTCGTTCCGGCGGATTCCCGCCCCTACGACCACCCGGAGGAACGAATGCGCATTGACGGCTCCCGCCTGGCCCTGACGGCCCTGTCGGCCCTTGCGGCCACCGCCGTATTCACCACGCAGGCGAGTGCGACCGTTTTCAACCAGGGAATTTCCGTACAGCCGTACGGTCACATTTCCCAGGGCGGCACGATCACCCTTTCCGGCACCTACCACTGCGAGACCGCGTCACCCGTGGGGACGAGTCCGCAGATCGCGGTGACCGTCGTCCAGGACGGCACCCGCCTGTCGTTCGGCGGCGGCGAGGCGCGGTGCGACGGCGCCGAGCACGCGTGGACGGCCACCGGCTCGCTCCGCTTCACCCCGGGCGTCCACCCGGGCGCGGCGCAGGCCGACGCCCGCCTCAACGAGATCACCTTCTCCGGCCTGATGCCGCGGTCGGTCGTCACGGTCGCCCAGGACGTCCGGGACGTCCGGCTGGTCGAGCGCCGCTGAGGACGCGCGGGAGGGCCCGGGCCGTGCCCGTCGAGTGGTCCGGTAGCCGCCGCTACCGGCACTCGGGCGCCACACCGGTCATCGACATGAACGCCACCGACTGGCATCCGGGGTCCGCGTGCGACCGCCCCGCCGCCCGGTCCACGACCGTCGGCACCCCGGCGGCGAGGAGGATCAGGGCGAGGATGCCCGTGACCGCTCCCTTGCTCAGCCCGCGCACGGCGTGGTCCCGCGGAGCCGGTCGCCCACAAAAGCTGTCATGGACCGCATCATCACCCCACCCCCGGCGCTCCACAACTCGACGTGACCGGGCGGTCACCCCACGCTCCGGGGGCTGCCGTTCGCGTCGAACTCGCACCACACGGCCTTGCCCTCACCCCGGGACTCCACACCCCAGTGCGTGGCCAGCGCGTCCACCAGCAGCAGCCCGCGCCCCGTGGTGGCCGCCTCGCCCGGGGAGCGCCGGCGCGGCCACACGCTGGAGCGGTCCTTGACCCACAGCCGGATCCGCCGGACCGGCTCCGGCAGCACCTCCATGGTCAGCACCGCTCCGCCGTCGGTGTGCAGCAGGGCGTTGACCAGCAGCTCCCCGGCCGCCAGCTCCACGTCGTCGGCGAGCTCCGGCATCCCCCAGTCGCGCAGGGCCTGCCGCAGCGCGTAGCGGGCCTCCGACAGGCCCTCCGGGTCCGCCTGGTGGACGTACTGGTGGATGCGCGGGGCCCGGTGCGTGCCCGGGTCGGGGGCGCGGCGCAGCACCAGCAGGGCCACGTCGTCCCCGGAGCCCCAGCGCTCCCAGAGCCGGTCGGAGAGGTGGTCCGCGAGCGCCCCGGCCTCCTGCGGGCCGCTGCGCACCGCGTGGGCGAGGGCATCCATGCCCTGGGTGATGGCGGTGCCCGGCTCCTCCACGAGCCCGTCGGTGCACAGCACGAGGGTCTCGCCGGGGACCAGGTCGAGCCGGGTCTCGGGGAACTCCTCCTGTTCGAAGACGGAGGCCAGTCCCAGCGGCAGGCCGCCGCGCACGTTGGGCCAGCCGGTACGCCCGTCCGTGTGACGGATCAGCGGGCCCAGGTGGCCCGCTCGGACCGCCCGTACGCCTCCGGTCTCCAGGTCCACCTGCGCGTACATGCAGGTCGCGAAGCGCTCGGTGTCCAGTTCGGCGAGGAAGCGCGAGGCCCGAGCCAGCACCGTGGACGGCGGGTGCCCCTCCCCCGCGTACGCCCGCAGGGCGATGCGCAGCTGGCCCATGATGGCCGCGGCGTGCGTGTCGTGGCCCTGTACGTCCCCGACGACGAGGCCGACCCGGTCGCGGGGCAGCGCGATCACGTCGTACCAGTCCCCGCCGACCTCCCGCCCGCTCCAGGCGGAGTGGTAGCGGACGGCGATCTCCCCGCCCGAGATCTCGGGGATCCGGCGCGGCAGCATGGCCGCCTGCAGGCCGGTGGCGAACTCCCGTTCCTGGTCGAAGAGGAGCGCCCGCTGCAGCGACTGGGCGACGATTCCCGCGAGACCCAGGCACAGATTGCGTTCCTCGGGGCTGAACTCGGTGCGCCGCCGGTAGAAGAGGACCAGCCCGCCGATGGCCTTGGCCTGCGCGATGAGCGGCAGGTAGGCGGCCGCGTCGTAGTGGATCCGGTTGAGGTACTCCGAGAGCAGCGGGAACTCGCCGCCCAGCTCGGTGAGCGAGGTGACGAAACGTGCCTTCCGGGAGAGCACCGCCTGGGACAGCGGGAGCGAGCCGTCCAGCCGGGTGAACTGCCGCTCGCTGAGGATCTCCAGCGTCTCCCCGCTGAGCGCGATGATCTTGATGGAGGCACCCTCGACCAGGCCGAGCGCCAGCCCGTCCGCACCGAGCCGCTCCAGGGCGCCGGCCCCGGTCAGCGCGGCCGTCACGTCGTCGACCGTCACCGCCCGCGACAGGGCCTCGGTGGTCCGCTGCACGATCGTGGTCTGCTGGGCCCGCGCCGTCTCCAGCTTGCGCAGCAGGGTGGCGTGGGCCAGCTCCGGCGTGGCGTCCCGGACGATCCCCACGATCCGGTGCGGCCGCCCGTCGGGGTCGCGCAGCACCCGGCCCTGGGTGTGGGTCCACTGGTCGGTGCCGTCGCGCCTGCGCACCGTGAAGTACGCGCCGTACGTGTCCCCGCCGGCGTCGAGGACGGAGGCCACGCTCTCGTTCAGCCGGGCGCCGTCCTCGGGCGGGATCCGCACCCCGAGCCCCTCCGGCGTGCCGTCGAACTCCTCCGGCGTCACGTCGACGACGGCCATGCCCGCCTCGTCGAGCACCATCGTCCCCGCGTCCAGGTCCCACTCGAAGCTGCCCATGCCGTTCAGCGCGAGCCGCTCACCCGGCCCGGTCGCCGGGGGGCCTCCGTCGGGCCGCCGGGCCCGCCCGGGTCCGTCCTGCTCCGCCGCTGCCACGCTTCACACCACCTAACGGACGGGCCAGCACGGCTGGGAGATGAGCCGCTCCCACTCCTCGTCAGGATGCCCCGGAAGAGTGCGCCCGGCCTCCCGCCAGCGCTTGACGAGGGTGAGGTAGATCGTGGCGTGGTCGGGGGCCTGCCCCGCCTGGTGGCCCGAGCCGTACGCGGCCCCGTATCCGGCCCCGTACGACGGTTCCGACGGCCCCCGGTGCGAGGTCGGCCCCGGGTTCCCGGCCGGCCCGCGGGCCGGGTCGTACCCGGCGGTCCTGGCCGCCGCGGGCTGTTCCCCGCGGCTGGCGGGGATCCGCACCCAGCCACGGCCCTGTGCTCGCTCCGCGCTCATCGCAGACCTCTCTCACCCGCAGTTCCGTCACTCACCGCAGATACGACCTCGGCGACCCGGCGGCGGCCCGGCGGGGCGCGACGATCGTCCGCACGCCCGACAGCGGGCCTCCGGCGCCGAGGCGCTTTCGGACTCCTCTCACCAGTCTCCCCGCCGTGAAGCCCGCACCGTGCACGAATCGCATGGAAGGGCCGAATGAGGGAGCGGTCAGCAGTCCCGCGAAGAACAGCCCGGGCCACGAGGACTCGAACCCGGGGCCGAGCTCCGGCGTCCCGGTCCGCCCCACGGTCGCCAGCGAGGCCCGCAGCCCCGCGTCGAGCAGCTCCAGCCGGGCCAGGTCCGGGGTGAACCCGGTGGCCGCGATGACGTGCTCCGTGTCCAGGACGACCGGTTCACCGGACCGGTCGGTCAGGCCGAGCCTGGTCCGCCCGCCCACGGCCGCCGCCCGGTGCAGCCGGTGCCCGAGCATCACCGGCACCCGCCGCTCGAACCGCTCGCGCAGCCACCACGCGCCGGCCGGCCCCAGCGCGGTCGCGGCGATCCGCTCCCTGCGCCGCGCGGGGAGCCCGCGCACCGCCCAGGGCAGCTCCGACCACGCCCAGCTGCGCCAGCCCGTGCCGAGACCGCTGTGGGGCTCTCGCAGGGCGCGCAGCGCGGGCCGGCTCAGGGGCTGCGGCACGCTGTTCCAGTTCAGCCGGGAGCGCCGGGCGACCAGGCACGGCCGGGCACCCCGCTCGGCCAGCAGCGCGGCGGTCTCCAGCGCCGCCTGCCCCGCCCCGAGCACGGCGACCTCCTGCCCCGCGAATACGGCCAGGTCCCGGTGGCCGCTGCTGTGCGAGCAGTGGCCGGTCGGGAGCCCCCGCAGGGCCGCGGGGACGTGCGCGAACGGCATGACCCCGACCGCGAGGGCCACCGTACGGGCGAGCAGCTGCGGCCCCTCGGCGGTGCGGACGCGGAAACCGTCGCCCTCGGGGGTCACCTCCGTGACGGTCACCTCCTCCACCTCGGGCGCGGCGTGCCGGGCGAACCACATCCCGTACGAGCTGAACGTGCCGATCGGCAGCGGAGTGCCGTGTTCCGCGCGCAGGCCGCGGGTGGCGCAGTAGTCGGCCAGGGTGTGTCCGCCGCCGGGTGCGGAGAGGTTGGAGGACCAGGGCTCCGACTTCAGGTACATCCCCTCGGGCATGTGGTCGCGCCAGGAGGCCATGGGACGGCCGAGCAGCCGTACGTCGAGCCCCGCGCCGGCCGCGTGGGCGGCGACCGACAGCCCGTACGGTCCCGCGCCGACCACCACGAGATCGTCGGTCCGCGTCATGCCCGTTCCTTCCCTTCCGCCCGCCGGACGGGCCCGTTCACCTGGTCACCAACCCGTCCGGCTCCGCCGGTGCCTCCGGCGGGGCGGCGCGTGCGGACGGCCCCGGCCGCTCCCCGCCCCGCTGGCGCGGCGCGCGGACCGCCGCGAGCGCGGTGCGCCCGCCGTGCGCCGGGAACCCGCGCAGCGCCCGGACCCCCTTCCCGGCGCCCCGCCCCGCGAAGGCGGCGAGCATCGCCAGGAACGGCCGCGGGTCGTCGGCCGCGAACCAGGCCGCCTCGACCCGCCCCCGCGGCGCGGGGGGCACGGCTCCGGTGCGGCCCGGGCGGCACCGGCCGCCCCGGAGCACGGCCAGCAGCGCGTAGTTCTCGGCGAGGAACACCCGGCCCGGCCCGCCCGAGGGCTCCGGCACCCGCCGGCCCGTCAGGTCCAGGTACATCGCCTGTACGACGTCGAGCCCGGACGGGTCGGTGAACAGCCGGAACTGCGCGCCCGGGCGCGGGTTGAAGTCCACGAGCCGGAAGGCGCCCGACTCGTCCCTGCGGAAGTCCAGGTCCAGGATCCCCTGGTAGCCGAGCCGTTCGGCGAGCCGCAGCCCCACCTCCTCGACCGCCGGGTCGGGCAGCCAGCGGCCGACCGCCGTCAGCCCCGTCCGCAGCGGCCAGGACAGCTCCTTGCGGCCGGACCCGGTGAGCAGCGGACGCCCGCCCCGCCCGAAGGCTCCGTGGAAGAACCGGTCGGTGTCCGGCCCGGCCGGCAGGAACCGCTGGAGCAGCAGCGGGCTCCCGGCCTCGCCGGAGCGCTCGTACAGCCGGACCGCCTCGGCGGCGGTCCGTACGAGCACGGTGCTGCGCAGTTCCCCGCCCCCGGCGGGCAGCAGCCACGGCCGGCTCCACTTGGCCACCAGCGGCAGGCCCAGCCGCCACGCGGCCCGGGCCGCCCCGGCCGGGCTCCGCGGGATCGCCGTCTCCGGGTGCGGGATGTCCCACCGGGCGCAGAGCCGCGCCAGCTCGGCCTTGTCCGCGACCCGGGCCGGCAGGTCGTCGGGCTGGTCGGGGATCCGGAACCGGCCCTCCAGCATCGGCGCGACCCGGGCCACCGCGATCGCGCTCAGATCGTCCATGGCGATCAGCACCGCCGGCCGGCCGATCCGCTCCGAGACCCCGGTCAGACACTCCAGCAACGGCTCCGGCGCCTCGGGGTCCAGCCCGCCGGACGGACCGGGGTGCACGGCGCGCAGGTACCGCGAACGCCCCACGGGACCTCCCCCGGCCTCGACGACGGCATGCACCTCCACACCCTTGCGGCCAAGGGATCTGACGGCGCCGAGGGTTCCGTGGTGGAACGGATTCCGGTCGAGTCTGAGCACAACGGCGGGCACGTGAACGGGATGCGCGTGCATGACAACGGCGTCTTTCACCTAGTCGGACCAAGCGGAGGATGCTACGCAGATGCGAATGGCCTAGGAGACCGTCACCGGGCAGGCCGTTCGTCGGATCTGATGCCTAACGTCTGTGACAAGCACACCGATTCGGGAAAGCCCGGGGAGACGCCATGCGCAGACCACACCGCCGACTGGCGAGCACCTGTATCGGTACGGTCGCGGCCGGACTGCTCGCCACCGGCGCCGCACTCTCGGCGCCGCCCTCGAAGGGCTGGTCCGGTCACGACGACATCGCCATGGGCGCCTATCTCGACTACGGACCGACGGGAGTCGCGCGGATCCCGCGCCTGTCGAACTGGCTGGGCGGCAAGGAGATCCGGGTGGGCCACACCTACCTGCCCGGCGACCAGTGGGCCGGCATCGAGGGACGCGTCTCGTTCCTGGCCGACTGGGCGGCGTGGCGGCTGTCCCGCTCCGACCGGATGTTCGTCCTCAACGTACCCATGCAGGAGCGCAACGAGGACCACCTCTCCGACGCCCGGGTCGCCCGGCTGATCAGGGCGGGCGCGCAGGGCGAGTACGACGTGCACTTCCGCAGGCTCGCCGAGCGGCTGGTCACGCTGGGTGTCCCGGACACGGTGATCGTGCTCGGCTGGGAGATGAACGGCACCACCTACTCGCACCGCTGCGGACCGGACCCGGAGAACTGGAAGGCGTACTGGAAGCGCATCGTCAACACGATGCGCTCCGTACCCGGTCAGAGGTTCAAGTTCGATTTCGCCCCCAACCGGGGCACCGACGCGATCGGCTGGACCCGCTGCTACCCGGGCGACGACGTGGTCGACATCGTCGGAATGGATTCGTACGACCAGTCCCCCGGCGAGACCTTCGACGAGCAGATCTCCCAGCCGTACGGGCTCCAGCAGCACGTCGACTTCGCGGAAGCACACGGCAAGGAGATCTCGTACCCGGAGTGGGGGCTGTTCCGGCACGGGGACAACGCGGAGTACGTACGGCGGATGCTGCAGTGGATCGAGCAGCACAAGCCGCTCTACCACACCATCACCGACTACTGCCCGCACGGCGTGTGGCAGTGCAAGCAGAACCCGGAGGCGTCGAAGGCCTTCCGGGAGGCCCTGACGCCGGAGAAGGCCGTCCCGGTCCCGACGCCGGTGGTCCCGACGCCGGTGGTACCCACCCCGGTCATCCCGACGCCGGTGGTACCCACGCCGGTCGTCCCGACGCCCCAGGTCCCCACCCCGCAGATCCCGACGCCCCAGATCCCGACGCCCCAGGTCCCCACCCCGCAGATCCCGACGCCGCAGATCCCCCCGGTCCCGACACCCCAGGTGCCGACACCGGTACCGACGCCCGAGGTCTCCGAGCCCCTGCCGGTGTCCCCGACGCCGCTCGACCCGGCGCCCGAGCCCACCCCGGACGCCACGCTCCCCGCGAGCCCGAGCCCCAGCCCGCTCGTCCCGAAGCCCGACCCCACCCCGGCCGTGACGCCGAAGCCGAAGCCCACTCCCAAGCCGCAGCCGCAGCCGCAGCCCAAGCCGGAGACCCCGCCGGCGAACAGCAAGCAGTGGTGCGTGCCGCTGAGCTTCAGCGAGTGGCTCTCCAAGCTCGTCGGCAAGCAGTCGGTCTGCGTGAAGGTCGACTGGGGCGGGGAATCCGGCTACTGGCCCTTCTAGACGGCTCATCGCACGCGCAGTTCACCCAGCCGCGCCCGCCAGTCCCTGGCGGCCGGCAGGGCCTCCCGCAACGCGTCCACCGCCCGCTCGCGCCCCGTCACCTGCGACTCGTGCAGCCGCAGCAGGGGCGCGAGCGCGTTCGTGGCCAGCAGGAAGCGCTGGTTGACGACCGTCTCCGGCCGCCAGTGGTTCTTGTACGGCTCGTTGCCGCGCAGGAAGCTCACCACCGGGCGGCCGTCGGCCAGCGCCCGCCCCGCCTCGTGGCGCAGCAGCAGCGTCGCCACGTCCACCTTCCGGGCGCGCAGTTCCGGGTCGGCCCCGTACAGGTAGCCGCCGCTCAGGCCGGCCGAGAGCAGCGTGACGTTGGACGCCACCACCTTCCCGTCCAGCCGGAACTCCGTCAGCCGGCCCTCCCCCGCCCGCACCATCCGCCGGGTGGCCCGGGTCAGGTGCTCGGCGAAGCGCGGCCGCAGGTGCTCGGGGGTCACCCCTCGGCCCCGCCACTGCTTCTCGTGCAGCCGCAGCAGGGTCCGTACGGCACGCGGCACTTCCTGCTCGGTGACCTCGTGCTCCTCGATCCCGACGGCGTCGGCCTTGCGCAGCTTGGCCCGGACCCGCTGGGCGCCGGAGGCCGGCATCCGCTTGACCAGTTCGTCGAAGGGCAGCGCGGGCAGCTCCATGCAGGTGGAGTCGGTGAGCCGGGCGCCCGTCCCCGGCCAGTGCTTGAACAGCTGCTCGACCATGGCCCCGGGGCGGACCTCGCGCAGGTCGACGACCGCGCCCCGGGCGGCACGGTGCAGCCCGCGGGCGAGCGCCGGGACGACCTGGTCGGCGTGCTCGGCCGCGACGAGCACGTCGAACCAGTCGGTGATGGCGCCGCCGAGCGGAACGAGCAGCGGCATCGGCCGGTGCACGAGCATCAGCGCGGCCGCGCCGACCAGCTCCTCGCCGCGCCGCACGAGGACGAGCCGCAGCCGGCCCTCCTTGCCGTACGAGAGCCACCAGGAGTGCAGCCAGGCGTGGCTCTGGAAGGGGGTGGCGGTGGGACAGCCGCGGACGAGCCGGTTCCACGGCCCCTCCAGCGCCGCGAACTGCCGGGGGTCGCGGCACAGGGTCACCGACAAGGACCGCCCCGCGGAGCCCGAGGTCATCGGACGGACTCCCTCTCCTTGGCGTCGGCGTGCTCACCCTGGGCCGGGAGGGAGGCGTACCCCTCCACGGCCGGCTGCGCCTCCGGCTCATCGGGGCGCCTGCCCCGGCCGCCGGGCCGGGCGAGCAGCCACAGCCCGCCGAGCAGGCCGCCGGCGCACATCCCGACCGCGCCGCTGATGGCGGCGGAGGGGGAGGCGGGTTCGGCCGGCGCGACGGCCTGGTTGAACAGGAGCAGCTGCACACCGGTGTTCTTGGCGGCCCGGTTGCTGCTCAGGGAGAGCGCGTCCGCGACGGCGTTCGCGATGTCGGCGGCGCCCGAGGGGCTCTTCGAGGTACCGGTGATGGCGATCATCGGGGACTCGGGCGAGGTCTCGGCGCGTACCTGGGTCCGCAGCTGCCGTGCGCTGACGCCCGCGCGGGGCTGGGCGTAGGCGAGGGTGGAACTGCTGGTGGCGATGCGGGCGTACGCCTGCGCGAAGCCGAGGGCGGTGGCGGGTTCGGTGGTGTCGTCCGGGACGGCCACGACGAAGCTGGTGGCGGCGTACTCGGGTGCCTTGAGCACCCCGTACGCCCCGCCGGCGGCCAGCCCCACCAGCGCGCAGGCGGGCAGCGGCCACCAGGCCGGCAGCCGGCGCCGGCGCGGCCGGCGTTCGGAGCGGTGGTCGGACTTCTTCTGATCGACGGCGTCGGCCATGAGCGTGCGCTCGCTTCCTGTGTGTCGGAGAGTTCTTCACGGGCCCGTGCCGGGCCCCCTGCCGGGCCCCCTGCCGGGGGCTACGGGGCAACGCTCAACCGGTACCGCCCTGCCCGGACGCGGCCCCCTGCCGCCGCCCCGGCGGCGAGGGCAGCTCCGCTTGCCGCGCGGCATCCGGGGCAGGTCCCCGGGCCCCCTGCCCCCGCTGCGGCTCCGGTGCGGCCGGGGCCTGCACCACCCGCCCCGGCCCGGGCAACCCCACCCCCGCCGGGCGCACTTCCAGCCCCGCCGGCGTGTGAGGCGCGGGTTCCGGGGCGGAGCCCCGGGAGGCCCCGGCGCCGAGCCGCTCCCCCGCCGCCTCGCGCCCCGCCCCGTCCGCCCCCGCCGGGGGCACCGGGCCCTCGGGAGCGTTCAGGGCCCGGCCGTACACGTCCAGGAGGAGCGCCGCGCTGCGGGCGATGTCGTAGTGGCGGGCCACCGGCGGCACCGGCAGCCGCTGCGCCCCCGCCTCCATGTGCCCCCGCAGCGCCGCGACGAGCTCCTCCGTGCCGGTGCCGATCCGGCGGGCCCCCGGCGCCTGCAGGGCCGGCAGGTCGTCGATGGCGGGGCAGGTCACGTGCAGCACCGGCAGTCCCGCCGCCAGGGCTTCGACCACCGCCAGCCCGAACGCCTCCTCCCGCGACGGGGACACGAACACGTCCATCGCCGCCAGCAGCGCCGGGATCCCCGGCGTCCGCCCGTCCGCGCTGTCGCCCAGCGGGTCCCGCTCCCCCAGCAGGTGGATCCGGCTCTGCGCGCCCAGCTCCGCCGCCAGCCGGCGGAGCGCCGCCCGCTCCGGCCCGTCCCCCGCCAGCAGCAGATGGGCCCCCGGCAGCGCCGCGACCGCCCGTACCAGTACGTCGAACCGCTTGCCCGGCACCAGCCGCCCGACCCCGCCGACCACGAAGGCCCGTTCCGGCAGCCCCGTCCTGGCCCGCGTCCCGCGCCGTACGCCTTCGTCGAAGCGGAAGCGGACGGCCTCGATCCCGTTCGGGACGACGTGCACCCGCTCGGCCGGCACCCCCCACGCCTCCAGCCGGGCGGCCACCGTGTCGGACACCGCGACCGTCGCCGCGCCGAGCCGCTCGCTCGCCAGGTACAGCGCCCGCACCCCGCGCGTCAGCGGCCGGCCCTCGATCTCGCCGTCCCCGAGGGAGTGTTCGGTGGCCACCGTCGCCCCGACGCCCGCGACCCGCGCCGCGAGACGCCCGTACACGCAGGCCCGGTACAGGTGGGTGTGCACGAGGTCGTACCGGCCGCGCCGGATGAACCGCACCAGCTTCGGCAGCGCCCCCAGGTCCCGGTTGCCGGTCATGCCCAGGTGCACGACCCGGACCCCGTCGGCGCGCAGCCCCTCGGCCACCGGCCCGGGGTTGGTCAGCGTCAGGACGTCGCACCGCATCGGCATGTGCCGCAGCAGCAGCCGCAGTTGCTGCTCGGCGCCGCCGACGCCGAGTCCCGTGATGATGTGCAGGGCCTTCACGGCAGCACCACCCGTCGCAGCTCCCGCACCTGGTGCCGCAGCTGCTTCACGCGCAGCCGCGCCCCGCCGTCGGCCTGGCTGACGTGGGTGCGCGGCAGGGCGTAGCGGCCGACCAGCCGCCCGGGGTCGATGGCGCAGGCGTACGCGTACCCGGCGGCCCGGGTCGCCTCGACGACCCGGGCGTCGAGGTGCCCGTACGGGTAGCAGAAGCCTTCGGGCAGTGCCCCGGTGAGCTCGCGCAGCAGGTCGCGGCTGCCCCGCAGCTCCTGCTGGAGCACGTCGTCGGCGGCCGCGGTGAGGTCCTGGTGGAGCAGCCCGTGCGAGCCGATCTCCTGTCCGGAGTCGGCGATCTCGCGGACGCCCTCCGCGGTGAGCAGGGCCTTGCGGGGCCCCAGCGGGTCCCACACGTTGTCCACGCCGAGCCTGCCGGGCAGGACGAAGAGGGTGGCGGTGCAGTGGTGCCGGCGCAGCAGCGGCAGCGCCCGGGTCAGGAAGTCGCCGTATCCGTCGTCGAAGGTCAGGCCGACCAGCCCGGCGGCGCGCCCGGCCGCGCGGGCCCTCAGCAGCTCGCCGACGGACACCCCGCGCAGCCCGCGGGAGCGCAGCCACAGCAGCTGGGCCTCCAGTGCGACGGGGGTGACGGTGATGCCGTACGGGTCCTCGGCGGGGTCCGTGAACTCGGCGACCGAGTGGTACATCAGGACCCACGGCAAGGCGGTCCGGCGGGGTGGGTCCACCACGGCCGCGGGGGCCGTGTCGGTGTCAGCGGACATTGCGGAACCTCTGCGTGAGCTGGGAGATCTGTGCGGGCAGGGCGGTGACTTCGAGGGCGCGTATGGCCGTGCCGGTCGCCCCGAACATGGCCGGGACCAGCAGGCAGCCGAGTCCGGCGCTGAGCAGCGGGTCGGGGATCATCGGCCCGGCGATCCAGCCGGTGGCTCCGGCCGCGACGGCCGCGACGCCGAGCCGCCCGATGCTGACGGCGACCCGGCGGACCTGGATGGCGACGATCCGCGAGCCGAGGCCGGTGAGCAGGAGCGCCGCGGTGGTGGTGATGCCGGCCGCGTTGGCGGCGGCGATGCCGTAGGTGCCCCACCAGCGGACGGCGAAGGCTCCGGCGACGATGTTGACGAGGAGTCCGCCGCCCATCGCGCACGCCGGGAACCAGGTGGGCCGGGCGGTCGAGAAGAAGGGCCGGGACAGCGCCCCCACGAGACAGTGGCCGAGGAGACCGAGCCCGTACACCCGCATCACGGAGGCGGTGGCGAGGGTGTCCCGGTGCGTGAACGCCCCGCGCTCGAACAGCACCTGGATGATCTGGGGCGCGTAGCCGATGACGAGCGCGGTGCCCATGAGCACGGCGAGCGAGGCCAGCGCCAGGTCCCGCTCGACGCGGCGCCGGGCCTTCTCCCGTTCCCCGCCGGCCATGGCCTGGGCGACGACGGGGAAGGTGACGGTGCAGATCATCAGCGACAGCACCATCGGCATCTGCGCGACCTTCTGCGCGTAGTTCAGGTGCGAGATCGCCCCGGGCGGCAGCGAGGCGGCGAGGAACCGCTCGACGAGCACCTGCGACTGCCGGGACACCGCGAAGAAGACCACCGGCGCGATGACCCCGAAGGCGATGAGGGTGGGCCGGTCGCGGTCGCGCTGGCTGCGGGCGGCGCCGCGGCCGCGGGGCGCCGCGAAGCCGACGTTCCTGATGAAGGAGGGCAGTTGGACGAGAGCCATCAGCAGCCCCCCGACGGCGACACCGGCCGCGGCGGCCCGGACCCCCCACAGGGCGTGCAGGGCGACCATCGTGCCGATGATGCCGATGTTGTACGACACGTAGATCGCGGCGGGCGGTACGAAGGAGCGGTGCGCGCGCAGCGCCGCGCTGAAGTATCCGGCGACTCCGAAGGAGAGCACGGTCAGGGCGGTCAACCGGGTGCACTGGACGGCTAGTCCGGGGTCCGGCAGACCGGGGGCGAGGACGGAAACGACGGCCGGGGCGGCGAGGACGAGCAGGGCGGCGGCCACGGCGAGGAGCAGCACGAGCCGCGGCAGGGTCGCCTCCACGAGCAGCCGTACGGGATCCTGCGCGCGGGCCTCCTTGCGCGTGAGCCCGGTCCGGGCGGCGCGCCGGGCCAGGGCGTGGCTGAAGGCGGGCACCATCAGCAGGGCCATGGCGTCCTCGATGAGCAGCGTCGAGGCCATCTCGGGCACTGTCCAGGCGATCAGGAACGCGTCGCTGTCGTGACCGGCCCCGAAGAGGTGCGCGATGGTCTGGTCCCGGACCAGTCCGAACACGGCTCCGGCGGCGGTCAGTCCGGCGGTGACGGCCGCGGCCTTCGCCAGGAACCGCCCGAGCGGCTGGCTCCCGCCGGGTGTGGCGCGCTCGGGGGGCGCACCCGTGCGGCGCGCGTATCCGGGCCGGCTCCCGCCGGCGGGTCCGCCCGCGCGGCCGTCCCGGCCGTCGACCGGCCCGGGCGGGCCGGTGCGGGCCCCCACCGGGCCACCGCCCCACGCCGCGATCCGTACGCTCCGCGGCCCGGGATCGCCGCCGGCGTACCCGGCGGAGCCGAAGGGCGCCGCGGGCGGCCCGCCCGGCGCCGGTCCGGCCCCGGGCTCCAGCGCCCCCTCCCCGTCCCGCGCCACGACCCGCACGCCGTGGAGCCCCGGGCGGCCCGCGTCCCCGGCTTCCGGACCCGTGCCCACCGGCCGCTCCCCGGAGCCCGGCAGGCCTCCGGCCACGAGCCCCGCGTCCACCGGGGGCCGGACCCGGCCCGGAGCACCCCGGCCGTCCCCGTCCCGCGCCACGATCCGCACTCCGCGCGGCGCCGACGCACCGTGCGCGCGCCCTCCCGCCCCGGAGCCACGGGCCCCCGGCTCCACCGGGCCGCCACCGGCGCCGGAGCCGGCTTCCGGCACGCCCGGACCGTCGGCCGCCCTCGGCAGGCCGCCCGTCACGAACCCCGGATCCGACACCGCCGGAAGCCGGCCGCCGTCCGGCAGACCGCCGCCGGTCACGAAGCCGGGGTCCGACACGGCCGGTACCGCCGGGTCCGGGGTGGCCGGGAGACGGGTGGGGCCCGCCCCGGCCGGGGGGCCGGAGGCGGGCCGCCAAGGCGTGGTGTCCGTCACGGGCCGTCCGCACCCGGAACGGCGCGCATGCCGGTGCGCCCGCCCGCGGCAGCAGCCGCATCGCCGCGCGGGCGGCCGCCCGGACCGGCACCCCCGCGCACTCCCTCTGCCGCGAAGGCCGGGGCGGCTCCGCCCGGCGAACCGGCGCTCCCCGGGGAGGGAAGCGCCCACCAGGCCGCCAGGCCGACGATCACACCGGTCAGGACCGTGGACGGCCCGCCGATGTCCGCGTACAGGAAGTCGATCAGCTGCCACACGAACAGCCCGACCGCGATCAGCCCGCAGTCCCGCATGCCCCCGCCGGAGGCGAGCCGGCCGAGCCCCGCCACCAGCAGCACCGCCCAGCCGCCCGCCAGCGCGGTCAGCCCGGTCAGCCCCTGCTCGCTCAGGACCAGGAGGTACATGTTGTGCGGCGAGAGCAGAGGCTGCCGCACGAACGCCTGGCCCGCGCCCGCCGTGTCGCTGCCGGAGGACAGGCCCAGCGAGGAGTGCCCGTCCCGGTTGGCGGGGAAGCCCTTGAGCCCGACCCCCACCGCCGGCCGCTCGCGCCACATCGACCCGGCCGCGGCCCACATCGTGTAGCGGTCGGTCACCGACTGGTCGGGCGCGCTCGACACCTGCGTGATCGAGGCCAGCCGTTCGCCGACCATCTCGGAGCCGACCCCGAGCCCGCCCACCAGCACCACCCCGACGGCGCACAGCCCGACCAGCACCTTCAGCGCCCGCCGGATCCCCGCGAGGACGATCACCAGCAGGGCCGCCCCCGAGGTGGCGATCCACGCGCCGCGGCTGAACGACAGCACCAGCGGCACCACCAGCAGCAGCGCGACGCCCCCGGCGGTCCGCCGGACCCGCGGCGCGAGTCCCGGCGCCAGGGCCAGCGCGGTCGCCGCGATCAGCCCGTACGCCACCACCGTGGCCATGCCCATGACGTCACCGGGGCCGAAGGTCCCCACGGCACGGACGTCCTCGCCCTGGTACGAGGCCCCGGTGTGCGTCCCGTACTGCACGACCCCCACCGCGCCCTGCACCAGCGCCAGCACCACGAAGCACCCGGCGGCCAGCCGGAACTCCCCCGCGTCGCGCACCAGCAGCACCACCGCCGCCGGGACCAGGACGAAGACCTGGAGGTAGCGCACGAATCCCGGCAGGGCCGCGTACGGGTCCCCCGCGGTCATCGTCGCCACCGCGAGCCCGACCCCCGGCGCCCCGAGCACGAGCACGCCCAGCGGGCTCAGCTCCCGCACCCGGCCGCGCACCGCCTGCACGGCGCACACCAGGACCAGCAGCAGCGAGGCCGCGTCGGCCGGGCCGACCTTGCCGGAGGCCGTCGCGTCCCCCGCCGGGAGCGGGGCGAGGAGGAACAGCACGGTCGCGGCGAGCGGCAGCAGCGGCCAGTGCCGCAGCAGCAGCACCGGCACACCGCGCCGCCGTACGCCCCTCAGGGACGTGGTTGACGGGGATACCGCGAGGCTCATCAGCTGCCCCCCAGCCGGAAGCGGAAGAAGGAGGCCGCGGTCCGGGCGAGGATCCACAGGTCCTGCCACAGCGACCAGGTGTCGATGTAGTGGTTGTCGAAGCGGGCCCGGTCCTCGATGGAGGTGTCCCCCCGCAGGCCGTTGATCTGGGCCAGCCCGGTGATGCCCACGGGCATCCGGTGCCGGGCCTCGTAGCCGGGGTGGACGGTGGAGAACTTGGCGACGAAGAAGGGCCGTTCGGGCCGGGGCCCGACCAGGCTCATGTCACCCCGTACGACGTTCCACAGCTGCGGCAGCTCGTCCAGCGAGGACTTGCGCAGGAAGGAGCCGACCGCGCTCATCCGCCGGTCCCCCGCGACCGTCCACCGGGTGGCGGCCTCGTGCGCGTCGGCGCGCAGGGTACGGAACTTCAGCAGCGTGAAGGGCCTCCCGTACAGGCCGACCCGCTCCTGCCGGAAGATCACCCCCGGCCCGTCCCCGAGCCGCACGGCGAGCGCGCAGACGGCCATCACGGGCGCCGCCGCGACCAGCGCGAGCAGCGCGAGCACGGCGTCGATGCCCCGCTTCGCCCAGCGCTCCGCCGGCCGTGCGGGGCGCGGCAGCAGCGGCTGCACGGCGTACCCCCACAGCTGGTCGGCGGGGCACGCCACCCGCATGCCGGTGACCTTGGCGGTGCCGGCCGGGTCGGCGAGCCAGAGCCGGCAGCCGTGGTCGTGGAAGAGCCGTACCAGGGAGGCGGTGCGCTCGTCGGCCTCGGGCGGGCGCGTGAACACCGCGTGCCGGACGGAGTTCTGGATCACCGCGCGCCGGATGTCCTCATGGGTGGCGAGCAGCGGCATCGGACCGCCCTCCCCTTCGGCGGCGGCCTCGGTGTCGGCGATCCCGACCGGGCGCAGGCCGAACTCGGGGCGGCCGTGCAGGGCGGCGGCCACCGCGCCCGCCCCGGCGCCGGGTCCGACGACGAGGGCGGAGGCGGGCCTGCGCACGGCCGCGCGGCGCAGGCACTGGTTGACGAACCCGCGTCCCGCGCACGCCAGTACGGCCTGGAGGCAGACGGCGGTCAGCAGGGCGCCCCATCCCAGGGCCGGGCCGGGTCCGGCGGCGGCCCAGACGGCCGCGGCCGCGCACCACAGCACGGCGGACCGCCCGGCCAGCACGGGCAGTTCACGGAGCGCGGAGGGCGCGAGCCGCGGCCGGTAGAGCCCGGCCTGCGCGTGCAGGGCGGCGAGGAGCAGGGCCAGGGGCACGGCCGCCCCGGCCGGCAGCGCCGGTGCGGGCAGCACGGCCACGGTCAGTACGCCGGCCAGCGCGTCGGCGGTGAGCAGCGGGAGCACCCGCCCGCGGCGGCGGATCCGCTGCGGGCGCACGGCGGGCCGGGCCCGGTCGGCCTCGGGCCCGCGCGGGGGGTGGATGGCGGCCTGGGCACGGCCCGCCGCTGTGTTGGGCGCAGGCGCCAGTGCCGGCCCGTGGCCGCCCTGCCCGGTGTGCCGCCGGGCGGGTGCGCTGTCCATCGTCATCGGGTGTTGCGCTCCTGGTTCGAGGGCCGGGGCCTGCCCAGCAGTTCGTGGTACAGACCGGTGACCGCGTCCGTGGTCCGCCGCACGTCGAAGTCGGTCCGGGCGTGCTGCCGGGCCTGCTCTCCGAGTTGGGCGAGCAGCCGCGGCTCGGCGAGCAGCCCTCCCAGGGCCTTGGCCAGGGCCGTCGGGTCCTCCGGCGGTACCAGGCACTGGCGTCCCTGGCCGGGCGGCAGGCTCTCCCGGGCACCGCTGACGTCGGAGACCAGGACCGGGCGGCCGCAGGCCATCGCTTCGAGCGGGGCGAGCGCCATGCCTTCCCACCGTGACGGCAGTACAACGAGATCGGCGGCCCGAAGCCACGGTCGGATGTCCCGGGCGGCTCCGGCGAAGAGCACGCTCCCGCCCGACAGGGCCGCCGTGCGGCGCAGCCGTTCCGCGTCGGGGCCGTCGCCGACGAGGGCGAGGCGGGCTCCGGGGACGGTGCCGAGCAGCTCCGGCCAGGCGCGGAGCAGGACGTCCTGCCCCTTCTGCTGGCAGAGCCGGCCCACGCAGACGGCGAGGGGGCCATCGCCCCGGAAGGTGGCGGGCAGCGGCAGTGCGGCGCGGGCCAGGGCCTTGTCGTGGTCGGGGTCGGGGGCGCCGGGGCGGAAGTGGTCGAGGTCCACGCCGTTGCGGATCACCGACCAGTGGGCGGCGATGCCCTCGGCCTCGCCGGCGCGGCGTTCGGCCTCGCTGACGCAGAGCACCCGGTCGGCCCAGCGGGCCCCGTACCTCTCCCAGCGCAGGGCGAGGGCCGCGGTGGCCCCGCCGACGGCGTCGAAGGACCAGGCGTGGGGCTGGAAGACGGTGGGCAGGGCGCCGCGTGCGGCGAGCCGCCCGGCGAGGCCCGCCTTGGCGCTGTGGGCGTGCAGCACGTCGGGCCGGACGCGGCTCAGCAGCCGCCGGGCGCCGAGGAGTTCGGCCGGCAGGGCGGGGCCGGGGGCCCGCCCGGCGCGCCAGGTGAGCACTTCGGCGCCGGCGGCCCGGGCGGCGTCGGCGAGTACGCCGCCTCGCGGGCAGCCGACGACGGTGCGCAGGCCTTCGGCGCTCTGGGCGCGGACGAGGTCGGTGACGACCCTGGCCACGCCGCCGTCGACGGGCTGGACGAGATGGAGGACGGTCGTGGGCCTTGGGGCCCGTGGCTGTGTGGGCACGTGGAGTGCTCCTACGTTCAGCGGCGCGCGTCTGTCTGAACGAAGAGCACACCGAGGAAATGACCCTGACTTTCGCCCTTGAACCTGAAGTCCAGGCTGTGGGCGCCACCGGACAGGGCGGGACTCAGGTCGAACACGTCCGCGTCATATCCGAGATTGTTGATGTGTTCGGGCTGTCGCGCGAACGGGTGGTCCCCGAATTCCGTGATCGTGGAATTCATAACATCATTAAAAGGATTTTCGGCATCACCGAGCATCACCCGGCGCCCGCTGTCGGAGGTCACGGTGAGCGAGTCCCCCACGACCCCGCGGTCCCCGTCGTAGCCGACGAGCCCCACCTTCCCCGCGGATCCCGGCGGCGCCGACAGCCCGTCCACCGCGACGATCCCGTCGGCCGCCCGGGCCTCCAGCACCTCGAAGCCGTCCCACAGCGAGATCCGGCGCAGCGGCTCCTCCGGGTGCTCGTAGGCGACGACCAGCGTCCAGCCGCCCCAGGCCCCCACCTCGGAGTGGCCCATGGCGACGTTCAGCTGCGAGACGGTCCACACCCCGGCCCCGCCCTTGCGCACCATCGGGGTGACGTCCGCCGAGGCCTGGTAGGCATCGCTGCCGGCGTCCGTCCGGTGGCCCATCACCGTGTCGGCGAGGACCTCCTTGTAGGCCCCGCCCGGCTCGGCGACCAGCACGCGGCCGTTGTCCTCCGGCGGCTTCTGCTCGCCCACCCGCAGGTTCCCGCCCCAGTAGAGCCGGGCGTACGAGACCTTCGCGCCCTGCGGGATCCGCAGGTCGGCCCGGGTGGAGTTGTAGGTGTCCGGGTCCGCGTCGACCTCGTTGTAGAACATCTCGAAGTCACCGTTGACCCCTGCCGCCCCCCGCTCGACCTCCGCGCAGGACGCGGCCTGCGCGGATTCCTGCCTCCGGCACCCGATGGCGGAGTTGGAGGCCCGGACCAGTCCGCCGTGCTGCACGGCCTGGTAACGCTCGGTGAAGGGGACCCGGGGCAGTTCTTTCGGAGACGGGGCGCCCGAAGCCGACGGCACGGAAACGACCAGGCAGGACAGCAGGCCGAGCGTGCCGAGGATTCTGCGGGAGGAACCCATGACGCAGTCTCCTTTTTCGATCAACGGGACAAAACAGGAGTGCACTTTGTCAGAAATCGGGCTGGAAATCACGTCGGACTCGCTCGTACGGCCTTTCGGGCGAAATCGCGCACCTTCCGGGCCGGAACGTCGTTATGGCTTGCACCATTGTTCGAACCGAAAGGAAATACGGAGTTGAAGAAGAGGCTGGTGCGCGGCACCACCATGGCCGTCGCAAGCGCAGCGATGCTGATGGGCGGCGCGGGCCTCGCCTCCGCCCACGGTGGGCACGGCGCGACGGCGGACGGCTTCGCCGGCGGTTCCCCCGGCGTCCTGTCCGGCAACCTGCTCCAGGTCCCGGTCGACGTCCCGGTCAACGTCTGCGGCAACACCGTCAACGTGATCGCCCTGCTGAACCCGGCGTTCGGCAACACCTGCGTGAACGCCTGACCGTCAACCGTGCCGCCCGAAACGGCTGCATCCGGGTGAAGCCACGCAACCCAAACCAGGGCCGGGCCGTTGATCCGAGTGCTCCACTACCGGGCAATCCTGCAAAAAAGGGACGACAATGATCAAGAAGATGATGGCCTCGGCCGCGGTTGCCGCCTCGGTCGTGGGCATGGGTGCGGCCATGGCGCCGCAGGCGATGGCGATCGGCAACGACCACGGCATCAACACCGTGAACGGCAACGGCGCCTCGCAGGTCTACGGCAACCAGGCCACCTACGGCAACATGAGCCCGCAGATGGCCCTGATCCAGGGCTCGTTCAACAAGCCCTGCATCGCCCTGCCCGCGAAGGCCAACGTGCAGTCCGTGCTGGCCCTGGTCAACGTCGGCGTCCAGGACATCCCGGTCCTGTCCAGCCCGCAGAACCAGCAGTGCACCGAGAACTCCACGCAGGCCAAGGGTGACGAGGCCCTCTCGCACATCCTGGACAACATCCCGGTGCTCTCCGGCAACGCCTCCGCCGGCAGCTGACCGAAGGCCCGTGCCAGCGAGGCCGCCGCACCTTCGGGTCGCGGCGGCCTCGCCGCTTGTGGGTTTCCGGCGCACCCGGTCGAAAACGGGATCTCCGTAAATCCGCGGCACACCGGAACCGGAATTCCGGCGGGCATCGGAGTGAATTGCCGGACCCCCTGAGAAAATCCCCGGTTTCTTTTCCCCCGGACACTCGTTGTTAATTCTGCAGTGGATACGCCTCTGCGGGAAGGATCGAAAACAAATGACGTACAAGAAGGCAGTGGTGCTGGCCGCCGGCGTTCTGATGGCTGCCGGTGCCGCCTCCCCCGCCATGGCCGACGCGGACGCGGCGGGTGTCGCCAAGGACTCCCCCGGCGTCCTCTCCGGCAACCTGCTCCAGGTCCCGGTGCACGTCCCGGTCAACGTCTGCGGCAACACCGTCAACGTGATCGCCCTGCTGAACCCCGCGTTCGGCAACACCTGCGTCAACGCCTGACGAAGCTCTTGTGCCCGCTAGGGCAACCTCCTCGAAGGTGGCCTCGGAGTGCACGGCGGTGCACTTCGGGGCCACCTTCGATTCAGCACCGGCGCCCCCGCCGGTAGACAGGGAAGGACCCATGCGACAGGTACTGAGCCGACAGGTACTGGGCAAGGGGATGCTCACGGCGGCAGCCGCGTCGAGTCTGCTGTCGATCGCGACCGGTGCGGCCTACGCACACCCCGGAGCCACGGCCGAGGCCTCTCATTCGCCGGGTGTGCTGGCCGGCAACAGCGTCTCCGTACCGGTCACCTTCGCGCCGAACGTGTGCGGCAACAGCGTGGACGCCGGGGCGGGCCTCAACCCCGCGTTCGGCAACACGTGCGCCACGACGACCGGCTCCCACGCCGATGACGACCACGACTACGCGCGCTACCTGAGCCCCGAGAACGCCGAGGCCCTGGAGCGCTACCTCGACGAGCGCGAAGCCCGCCACCGGGTACCGGAGCAGCGCCACGAATCCCCCGGCGACCAGGGAGGATACGCCCGCTCCGAGGAGCAGCAGCCCCGCCACGAGCCCCAGCACGGCCAGGGCGGATACGACCACGCCGGCGAGCAGCAGCAGCCGCGCCACGAGAACCCGCACGGCCAGGGCGGATACGGCGACTCCGGCGGGCAACAGCAGGGCGAGGAGGAGTGCGACGACCACCCCCGCCCCGGAGCGGAGCACCCGGCCCCCGCCCCCCACCCGGCTCCCCCCGCGCCCCCGAAGCCGCAGCCGAAGCCGCTGCCCGTGGAGGAGCTGCCGCCGCCGGTCCCGGTGGACGAGGCCCCCAAGCCGCTCCCCGCCCCGGCTCCCGCGCCGCTGCCCGCGCCCGCCGAGGAACTGCCCGTGCCGCCGCCGGCTCCCGTGGAGCAGGCTCCCGCACCGCTGCCCGCCCCCGCGCCCGAACCGGCACCGGTCGAGGAGGCCCCGCAGCCGCTCCCCGCGCCCGCGCCGCAGGTCCCCGCCCCCACGCCCGGCATGGAGGAGGGGCCCGCGCCGCGGCCGCCGCACGGCAGCCAGCCCGTGGAGCGTCCGGCCGACCAGCCCCCGGCCGCCCCCGCGGGCGACACCCCGGTCCACCTGCCCCCGGCATCCGCGCCCGCCCCGGCGCCGCACGTCCCCGCGCCGGCGCCCGCCCCCGTACCGGCACCGGCCCGGGTGACCGCGCCCATGCTGGCCGAGACCGGCGCCGGTCAGCCCGCGGCCGCGGCGGCCCTCGCGTCGGCCCTGATCCTGGGCGGCGCCATTCTGTACCGGCGCTCGCGCGTCGCCTGACCGGTAATACCGGTAATCGGAAGAAACAGCGGCCGGAGAATCCCGTCGGATTCTCCGGCCGCTGTCATGTCCGCACTGTGTGCCCGCACCGCTCCGCGTTTCCGTACGGGCGGGCGATCGTTACCCAGGGAGAAAGCGGCGCGACGGTCGCCGCCGACACCTCTGTCCACGAAAAGAAGAGGATTTCGACAATGAAGCTCTCGAAGGTCGCCGCTGTCGTCGCCGGCTCCGTAGCCGCCCTCGGCGCCTGCGCCCCCGCTTTCGCCGCGGACGCCCCCGCCGCGTCGATGCCCCCGATGAGCCTGACCGGCGGGGCGACGGAGGTGCTGAACGCCGTCAATCCGGTCAGCGAGGCGCTTCCGCAGACCGCGGGGAACGCGCTGGCCGAGCAGGGCGACGCCGTCAACAAGGTCGTGGGCACGGCGCAGAAGGTCAACAAGGTCCGCAACGACGTGCCCGGCGCCGTCCTCGGGCTCGCCAACGGTGCCACCCAGGCGTCCCCGATGCTCGGTGGCGTCAAGCTCAACGGCGGTCAGGGCTGAGCCGCCCGGACAAGACTGTGGGCGCCACCGGCAAGGCCGGGGCGCCCACAGTCGGTTGAGCTGTCGCTCCGCGGACGTCAGTCGTTGACGCAGACGTTGCCGAACGCCGGGTTCAGCGCGCCGATGAGGTTGACGGAGTTACCGCAGACGTTGATCGGCACGTGGACCGGGACCTGACCCAGGTTGCCGGACAGGACACCGGGGGAACCCACGGCCGCGCCCTCGGCCGACGAGTCGGCCATAGCGGAGCCGGCGGCACCGGCCGCAGCGAGACCAGCGGTGGCCAGGACCAGGGCGGCCTTCTTGGCAGAGTTCATGGGAAGTGCACCTTCTGTTCGATGTTCTGCCCCGAACCGGGGCTCACACCAAGCGAAACGGTCCAGCGTCCCTGACGACACGGCCTCGTGCCGAATCAGACCTGTTCAGCTCAATAGTCGTAGTCGTGCGACAGGCTCCGGCCACCCTTCCCCACGCCCCGCAGGTCCGGCAGATCGGGGACGTCCGGGATGTCGGGCAGGTCCGGCACCAGCTCCGCCGGAGGCTTGAGCGGCGTCGCCGGCAGGTCCGGCGCCACCGTGTCGACCGGCGGGACCTCCACCGGCAGCTTCGGGAGTTCGGCCGGCAGCTTGGGGATGTCCACCGGCAGCTTCGGCAGTTCCACCGGCAGGTCGGGGACGATGTCGGACAGGTCGGGGAGTTTGATCTCCGGGAGCTTGATCTCGGGGAGCTTCACCCCGCCGGGCAGCAGGCCGCCCAGCGACTTGAGGAGGTCCCCGATGGTTTTGGTGAGGCCGGCGAGGAGGTCGTCGATCGGGCCGGCCGCGGCGGCCCGTTCCTGCACCTCCTCGATCTGCCGCTGGACGGCTGCCGATCGCTTCGAGATCTCAGCGCCCTGACCGTCCGCGGCGCCGGCGGGGGCGGCCGCGCCGGTCAGTATGACGACGGCGAGGGCCGACGGGACGAGCAGGCGGGCGCGGGACGGCTTGGTGCGGTGCATGGGTGTTCCTTCTGGTGGTGGCATACAAGCGGACCAGAGCGATCCGCTTCCTTGCTCACCGTGCGAACACCTTGCACGGAGCGCAACCGGATCATGAACGGTTGAGGGGTTCGTACGGGCCTCGCGCACGCGTCCGCAGAAGGCTCACCCCCTCCGGGGAAAACCCCGCGGGACGCGGGCCGTTTGAGTGAAGCACCGGAACCAACCCCCTGGTCGGGCAGTTGACCAGGGCGCTCCATCAGCGGGCACTCGTGCGACAAAAGGATCAAGATGTTCAAGAAGTTCATGACCGCCGCCGCGGTCTCCGCCGTTGCGGTCGGCGCGGGCGCCGCTGCCGCCGCCCCGGCCATGGCCATCGGCAACGACAACGGCATCAACACCGTCAACGGCAACGGGGCCACGCAGGTCTACGGTAACCAGAAGACCCACGGCGACCAGAGCCCGCAGCTCGGCCTCGTCCAGGGCACCCTGAACAAGCCCTGCATCGGCCTGCCGGCCAAGGTCAACGCCCAGTCCCTGGTGGCCGTCATCGCCAACGTCGGTGTCCAGGACATCAACGTCCTGTCCAACCCGCAGAACCAGCAGTGCACCGAGAACTCCACCCAGGCCAAGGGCGACGAGCCGCTCTCGCACATCCTGGACAACATCCCGGTCCTGTCGGGCAACGGCTCCGTGGGCAGCTGATCCCAGCCCCCGCGTCGAGCGACGAGGGCCCCGGCAGCGTCAGCTGCCGGGGCCCTCGCACGTACGGCCGTACGTGGCCGCGTCACCCGGTCCAGAAGTCCCACCACCGGGTCAGGATGAGCATTCCGATCACCCCGGTGTGCAGGGCGGGCGGGGCCCAGGCGAACTCGGCGAAGAAGCCTCGCACCGGGCCGGGGGCGGGGAGCACGCCCGTACGGACGTTGTGCGCGGTGACCGCCCAGAACATCAGCAGCGTCGCCAGCCAGGCCAGGCAGCACCACAGGCAGAGCGCGTTGATCTCGTACAGCGACTGGATCATCAGCCAGGTGCAGAACCCGACGCCGAAGACCGTCCCCGCGTTCAGGCCGAGCCAGAACCAGCCGCGGTAGCGGGCACCGGCCAGCACGCCCGCGGCGACGCACACCACGACACCGTACGAAACCAGCCCGAGCATGGGATTGGGGAAGCCGAACGCGTGGGCCTGTTCGCTCTGCATCACGCTGCCGCAGGAGACCACCGGGTTGAGGCTGCACGCCGGCTTGAAGTCCGGGTCCTCCAGCAGGAGGAACTTGTCGAGGGTGATCACCCAGGAGGCGAGGAGGCCGGCCGCCCCGGTCAGGGCCAGCAGCCAGGCCAGGCCCTTTGACGCGGGAACCGCGCCTTCGGGCCCGTTCTCGAGCCGACTTCCGGGCCGTCCCTGCTGGCGCGGGACGCCCACTGTATTGGTTGCCATGCCGCCCATAGTCCCGCTCTCCGTCACAGAGCGGGCCGAATCATGCGCTTCCGTACGCAAGTTGACCTGAAGGTGTGGTGGGAACCACTGATGGTTCCCGGACGTTTTACCGAACCCCGGACGTTGTGTCAGAGCCAGGGGCTACGTTGAGCTTCCGCGAAGTGACTAGCTGCGACGGCCTGGAGACCCCCCTTGAGCGATCCGTACGAGACAACCGAGGCGCACCTCGACCGCCTCCTCGGCCGCACCCTCAACTCCTTCGACCTGCCGGACCGGTTGGTCGAACGCCTCGGCGCGGCCCTCGCCCACAGCTCTTCGCTGTACACCACGCACCACAGCCCGGCGGCGGGAGTGTGGCGGGAGACGCACCGGCACACCTACCTGCTGGCGGACGGCGGTTCGGTCTCCCTGTGGGAGCTGACGTACCGGCTCGGCGGGGGCGACCGCACGGTCCGGCACGAGGTCTTCGCGAGCAAGGCGGAGGCCTGCCTGGCCGTGGCACGGCTGTTCGGCGCGGGCGCCGCGGACGCGGCGCTGGATCCGGTGCTGCCGACGGGCGACGAGGAGCCGGAGAACGACGTCGCCGTGCTGGCAGCTCTCTTCGCCGGCGCGGCGCCCGCCCAGCGCCACCGGGAGTACGCGGTGGAGCAGTCCGCCGACCACGCCCGGCGGGTCCTGCGCCGCGCGGAGAACCCGGACCGGCCCGGCGAGGAGGTGGCGGCGCTGCTGCGGTCGGCGTACGCGCACCACATCACGCAGGCGTTCGGCAGCGCCCGGCAGTGCCGCCCCGACGGGCGGGAGGCGGGCTTCAGCCTGTACGAGCACGCCTTCGTGCTGCTGGACGGTTCGGAGTTCAGCCTGTGGGAGGTCGAGCACACGGCCACGCCGGACGGGCGGCACATGTGCGAGGTGTACGACAGCGAGGCGGCCGCGCGCGGAGCGATGGAGCTCCGCTCCCGGGTGCGGTGACCGCCCCCTACCGGGCCTGAGGCGGCCCGCGCCGGGTCAGGGCGTCGCGGGTTCGGACAACGGGAGGTCCAGGGGCGGGTCCTGGGTGGTGCTGACCGCTTCGGGGTCCAGGTCCGCCCGGGTCGGCATGGCGCTGCCGGGGAGCCGGACGGCGGCCGCGCCGTGGGTCAGGGCCGCGGCGAGGGCGCCAGGACCGGCGCCCCCGGCGATGAGGAAGCCCGCCAGGGAGGCATCGCCGGCACCCACGTCGCCGCGGACGCCGTCCGCGGGGACCCGCGCGGTGCCGTAGTGGACGCCGCTGTCCTCGACCAGGAGCTGGCCGTCGGCGCCCAGCGAGGCGAGCACGGCTCCCGCCCCCTGGGAGCGGAGCTCCTGCGCCGCCTCCAGGACGTCGCCGAGGGTGGCCAGCGGGCGTCCCGTCGCCGCGGCCAGTTCGGCGGCGTTCGGCTTGACGACGTCGGGCCGGGCGGGGAGCGCCGCGAGCAGCGCCGGGCCGGAGGTGTCCAGCGCGACGCGGGCGCCGCCCTGGTGGGCGCGGGTGACGAGGTCGGCGTACCACCCGGCTTCGAGGCCGCCCGGGAGGCTGCCGCAGCAGGCGATCCAGCGCGCTCCGGCGGAGCAGCCGTGGACGGTGCCGAGGAGGAGGGCGGATTCCGCCGGGGTGAGCTCCGGGCCAGGTGCGTTGATCTTGGTGAGGGTGCCGTCGGGTTCGACGAGGGAGATGTTCGAGCGGGTCTGCCCGGCGATGGAGACCGCGGTGACGTCCACGCCCTGCACGCCGAGGAGTTCGGCGAGCAGGGTGCCCGGGGCGCCGCCGAGCGGGAGGACCGCCGTCGTGCGGTGGCCCGCGGCGGCCACCGCGCGGGAGACGTTGACGCCCTTGCCCCCGGGGTCGACCCGGTCGCTGGTGGCGCGCAGGACCGCACCGCGGACGAGCGAGGGGACCTCGTACGTCCGGTCCAGGGAGGGGTTGGGCGTGACGGTGAGGATCATACGAGCGCAACTTCCGTACCGGCGGCCTCGATCGCCGCCTTGTCGGCGGGGGCCAGCCCCGTGTCCGTGATGAGCAGGTCTATGTCCGCGAACGAGCCGAAGCGTGCGAAGTGTTCCTGTCCGGCCTTGGCGGAGTCGGCGAGCAGGACGACCCGCCGGGCGGCGGCGATCGCGGCGCGCTTGACGGCGGCCTCGGCGAGGTCGGGGGTGGTCAGGCCGCCCCGGGCGGTGAATCCGTTCGCCGCGAGGAAGAGGACGTCGGCGCGGATCTCGGCGTACGCGCGCAGCGCCCAGGCGTCCACGGCGGCGCGGGTGCGGTGGCGGACCCGGCCGCCGACGAGGTGGAGGTCGATGCCGGTGTGGTCGGCGAGGCGGGCGGCGACGGGCAGGGCGTGGGTGACCACCGTGAGCGCCGTCTCGACCGGGATGACGGCCGCGAGGCGGGCGATGGTGCTGCCCGCGTCGAGGACGACGCTGCCGCCGCGGGGGAGTTCGGCGAGGGCGGCGGCCGCGATGCGGTCCTTCTCGTCCGCGGCGGTGGCCTCCCGCTCGGTGAGGTCCGGCTCGAAGTCGAGGCGGCCGGCCGGGATGGCGCCGCCGTGCACCCGGCGGACCAGGCCGGCCCGGTCGAGTGCCTTGAGGTCGCGGCGTACGGTCTCGGCGGTCACCTGGAAGCGGTCGGCGAGGGAGAGCACGTCGACCCGGCCGGCCTCGCGGGCGAGGCGGAGGGTCTCCTGCTGGCGCTCCGGCCCGTACATGTGGGTTTACGTCCGTTCCGTGCCCGAATACGTGGACTTGCCACCATACGTCGGATTTCGGAGGCGAACAAAGAGAAACGGACACGCCCGACCGGTGAGGGCGGGCGTGTCCGTGAGCCTGGGCGGGGATCCGCGCCAGTGCTGTGACCCGGTGAACCGTGCCGGTCACGGCACTAGGCGACCGGGGTCTTCTCCGCGGCGGGCTCGGCGGGGGCCGTGTACTCGGAGCCGCCCTCGCGCTGCTCCATCGGGACGGGCCGTCGCGGCAGCAGGAACATCACCGCGCAGATCACGACCAGGACGCCCGCGATGGACCACAGCGCGCCACGGAAGGCCTCGACGTACTGCGGGCCGAAGACCATGTCGTCCTCGATCAGCCCGAAGAAGACGACGGAGGTCAGGGCGAGGCCCAGGGCGTTGCCCATCTGGCCGGTGGTGTTGATCAGGCCGGAGGCGGAGCCGGCGTGCTCGCGCGGCACCTCGGACAGCGTCGTGTCGTTCAGCGGCGCCACGATCAGGCCCATGCCGATGCCCATGAGGACCAGCGGGGCCGCCATCTGCCAGGAGGCGATCTCCATGCCGTAGTACGAGGACTCCCAGATGTAGAGGAGCAGGCCCGCGGCCATGGTGAGCGCACCGGCCTGGAGCACCTTGCGGCCGAAGCGCGGCACGAGCTTGCCGACGGAGACGCCCGCGGCCGCCGAGACGGAGAGGGAGAAGGGGATGCCGGTGAGGCCGGCGTGCAGGGCGCTCCAACCGAGGCCCAGCTGCATGTACAGCGTCCAGACCAGGAAGAAGATGCCGGTCGCGATGCCGAAGGTGAGCTGGACGGCGATGCCGCCGGCGAAGCTCTTGACCTTGAAGAGGGAGAGCTCGACGAGCGGGGAACCGTCCTTCCTGATCTTGTACTTCTCGTAGGCGACGAACGCGGCGAAGACGAACGGCGACGCGATCATGCAGACGAAGCCCCACAGCGGCCAGCCGTTCTCCCGGCCCTGGGTGAGCGGGAAGATCAGCATGACCAGGGCCAGGGTCGCGAGGACGACGCCGACGAGGTCGAGGCGCAGGGCCTTGGGGGCCTTGGACTCGCTGATGAACGCGCGGCCCAGGATCACGGCCGCGATACCGACCGGCAGGTTGATCAGGAAGATCGGGCGCCATTCGAGGCCGAAGATGTTCCACTCGGTGAGCAGCGCGCCGAGCATCGGGCCGGAGACGGCGCCGAGACCCACGATCGCGCCGAACATGCCGAAGACCTTGCCTCGCTCGTGCGGCGGGAAGGTGACGTGGATGATCGCCAGCACCTGCGGGACCATCATGGCCGCCATCCCGCCCTGGAGCAGACGGGAGGCGACGAGCATGCCCGGGTTCGCCGCGATGCCGCAGAGCAGGGAGGCGGCGGTGAATCCCGCGACGCCGAGGAGGAAGAGGCGCTTGCGGCCGTAGATGTCACCGAGACGGCCGCCGGTGATCAGACCGGCGGCGAAGGCGAGGGCGTAGCCCGCGGTGATCCACTGGATCGCGCTGGTGGATGCGCCCAGGTGCTCGCGCATGCTGGGGATGGCTATGTTGACGATCGTGACGTCGACCAGGTCCATGAAGGTCGCGGTCATCACGATGGCGAGGGCCAGCCAGCGGCGGCGGTCCACATTGGTGGGCGCGGGTGCTGCCGCCCCGCTCGCCTCGCTCCGGTCTTCTCGTGCGGGCCCGCTCTCTCTCGCGGGCGATTTCCTGGACGTCTCGGTGCTCATGAGGAGAAACCTAGACGGGATGTAGGTCAGGGTGTGTCCTCTTTCGCTGGCAACCTGGTGCCATGACCGACACACCGGCACGGCTCCTCTCCCTGCTGTCCCTCCTCCAGACCCCGCGCGAATGGCCGGGCAGTGAACTGGCGCAGCGGCTGCGGGTGAGCGCGCGGACCATCCGGCGGGACATCGAGCGGCTGCGGGATCTGGGGTACCCGGTGGAGGCCACCCTGGGCGCGGAGGGCGGCTACCGGCTGGTGGCCGGGGCGGCGCTGCCGCCGCTGCTCCTCGACGACGAGGAGGCCGTCGCGATCGCGGTGGGGCTGCGGGCGGGCGCCGGGCACGCGGTGGACGGGATCGAGGAGGCCTCCGTACGGGCTCTGGCCAAGCTGGAGCAGGTGCTGCCGTCGCGGCTGCGGCACCGGGTGGGCGCGCTGCAGTCCGCCACCACGGCGCTGACGCGCGGGGACGGGGCGAGCGTGGACCCGCGGACCCTGACGACGATGGCCTCGGCGGTGGCGGGGCCGGAGCGGCTGCGGTTCGCGTACCGGGCGGCGGACGGGGCGGAGACGCGGCGGCTGGTGGAGCCGTACCGGCTCGTCAGCACGGGGAGCCGGTGGTACCTGGTGGCCTACGACATGGAGCGCGAGGACTGGCGCACCTTCCGGGTGGACCGGGTGCGGGAGCCGTTCGCGACGGGTGCGCGGTTCGCTCCGCGGGAGCTGCCGATGGACGCCGTGGAGTTCGTACGGCGGGGCCTGCGGGGCAGGGAGACCTCGTACGCGGTGGAGGCCGCCTTCGCGGCGGGCCCGGAGCAGCTGCCCCCGTGGCTCCGGACCGTCGCCCTCCCGGGCGGGGGGCCGTCGGAAACGGTGGTCCGCTTCGAGACGGGGGACGCACCGGAGTGGGTGGCGGCCCGGCTGGCCCTGACCGGGCTGCCCTTCACGGTGCGGGGGCCGGCGCAGCTGCGCGCCGCGGCGGCGGACCTGGGGGCGCGGCTCTCGGGGTCGGCGGGCGCGGCCGGGTAGACCGGGCGCGGCCCAGCCCCGGGGCTCCGCCCCGCACCCCGCTCCTCACTCGCAGCCGGACCCAGCCTCGCCGGCGTTTGGGGCGCGGGGTCCGGGGCGGAGCCCCAGGGGCCCACGGCAGGCGGGAGCCCCGGCGCCTGGGGGGATAGGCGCCGGGGCTCGTTCAGGGGGTGGGTGGGCCGGCCGCGCTAGGCCACGGCGTCGAAGCCCGTGTCCCGCGCCATCCGCTTCAGCTCCAGCAGCGCGTGCTTCTCGATCTGGCGGATCCGCTCGCGGGTCAGGCCGTGCTGCTTGCCGACCTCCGTCAGGGTCCGCTCGCGGCCGTCCTCGATGCCGTACCGCATCTTGATGATCGACGCGGTGCGCTGGTCGAGCTTGCCGAGCAGGTCCTCCAGCTCCTCACTGCGCAGCAGCGAGAGCACGGACTGCTCGGGGGAGATCGCGGCGGTGTCCTCCAGGAGGTCGCCGAACTGCGTCTCGCCCTGGTCGTCGACCGACATGTTCAGGCTGACCGGGTCGCGCGCCCAGTCCAGTACGTCGCCCACGCGCTTCTCCGTCGAGTCCAGCTCGGCGGCGATCTCGGCGTGCTCCGGATCCCGGCCGTGCTCGCGGTTGAACTCGCGCTGGACCCGGCGGATCCGACCGAGCTCCTCGACCAGGTGCACGGGGAGGCGGATGGTGCGGGACTGGTCCGCGATGGAGCGGGTGATCGCCTGGCGGATCCACCACGTGGCGTACGTGGAGAACTTGAAGCCCTTGGTGTAGTCGAACTTCTCTACCGCCCGGACCAGGCCGGCGTTGCCCTCCTGGATGAGGTCGAGGAGCGGCAGGCCGCTGCGCGGGTAGCGGCGGGCGACGGCGACGACGAGACGGAGGTTGGAGCGGATGAAGACTTCCTTGGCGCGCTCGCCTTCGGCGGCCAGCGCCTCCAGCTCCTCGCGGGCGGGGGCCTCGCCCTCCCGCTCCGCCTCGCCGTCGAGGATCTGCTGGGCGTACACGCCCGCCTCGATGATCTGCGAGAGCTCCACTTCCTTGGCGGCGTCGAGCAGCGGGGTGCGCGCGATCTCGTCCAGGTACATGCCGACCAGGTCGCGGTCTGCGATCTCCCCGCCCGCAGCGCGTGCGCTGCTCGTGGACTGACGGCGGGCGACGGCGCGGGTTGCCATGCGTGCTCCCTTGCAATGAGTTCGGTCGCGGTGCGGCTGCCGGACGGCCACCGTGGTGCGGCGGGACGCCCTTCGGACACTCTCCCGAGTGCCCGCTTCCGAAGGAGACAACGACTGGAATCGGGACAGAATTCCCACGTTGCGCCCTCTTTTCCGAGATCTTGCAGTATCCTGCCCCGCCACGAGCGGGAAGCGGATGCCGCAGGACTTCGAGGAAGTGCAGGTCAGGCCCGGGACGGAGGCCGATCCGGCGGCCCTCGCGGACGCATGCGACCACGACGCCCGTGAGACCGCCGTCACATCCGGCAACGCCGCCCACGGCCGCACTCCCACCCTGAAGACGGCCGGCGGCGGGTTCTGGTTGCCCGGACTGGCGATCGAACCACCGAAAACTCCATAAGCAACACATTTCGACCACCCTCTCGGGTGGGGCTCAGGCATGTTCCGGTGGGGACGACGTCACCGGACCGCCGCGTGGCGGGAAGGGCTAGCCGAACTGGAGGGAGCGCTTCGAGAGGCCCATCCAGAAGCCCGTCACCGGGTCGCGGCGGGTGGTGAGGTCGCCCGCGGCCTCGGCCGCGCCGAGGGTGACGAAGAGGGGGGCGAAGTGTTCCGTGCGGGGGTGGGCCAGGCGGCCCGAGGGGGATTTGGCCTCGAAGTCGAGCAGGGAGTCCAGGTCGCCCGCGGCGATCGCCTCGTGGCCCCAGGCGTCGAACTCCGCCGACCAGGCAGGGGTGCCCGCGTGGCGGAGGGCCGCCAGGTTGTGGGTGAAGAAGCCGCTGCCGACGATCAGGACGCCCTCGTCGCGCAGGGGTGCGAGCTTGCGGCCGATGTCCATCAGGCGGCGTGGGTCGAGGGTCGGCATGGATATCTGGAGCACCGGTATGTCGGCCTCCGGGAACATCTCGACCAGGGGGACGTACGCGCCGTGGTCGAGCCCGCGGTCCGGGATGTCCTGGACGGGGGTGCCGGGGGCCCGGAGGAGTTTGCGGACCTCGGCGGCGAGCCACGGGGCGCCCGGGGCCTCGTAGCGGACCCGGTAGTAGTGCTCGGGGAAGCCCCAGAAGTCGTACACCAGCGGGATCGTCTCGGTGGCGCCGAGCGCGAGGGGCGCCTCCTCCCAGTGGGCGGAGACCATCAGGATCGCCCGGGGGCGGGGCAGGCCGGCGGACCAGGCGGCCAGTTCGCCGGGCCACACCGGGTCGTCGGCCAGCGGCGGCGCCCCGTGACTGAGGTAGAGCGCCGGCATACGGGTCCCCTGCGGGGGCGTGGCCGTGGGGGTCATGGTGGGCTCCTCCGTCGGGGTGCGGGGCCGGGCCGCGCGGGGTCGTACGGGGCCACCCGAAAAGACTAACCCCGCTTGGTTCAAATTTGAACCAAGCGGGGCCGTCAGTCATTCCCCGTCATTCCCGGACGGGTACCGCCCGCGTCAGTGGGCGATCACCGGGACCTTGACCTCGGCGTCCTCGGGCGAACCGGAGGCCACCACGCCGCCCGCGCCCGGACGGCCCGTGTTGATCAGCGTCAGCGCGATGGCCGAGCTGGCGATCAGGATGCCCACCGCCCACCAGATGGCGGAGGAGTAACCCTCGACCATGGCCTGCGCCTGGACGAGCCCGGCCGCGGCGCCGCCCGCCGCGGCCTCGGCCGCGTGGTCCGTGAGGTACGCGGTGGTCGCCGAGGCGGCGATCGTGTTCAGCAGCGCGGTACCGATGGCCCCGCCGACCTGCTGCGAGGTGTTGACCATGGCGGAGGCGACACCGGCGTCGGCCGGGTTCACCCCGTGCGTGGCCAGCGACATGGCCGGCATGAACGCCGTACCCATGCCGAGGCCGAGCAGCAGCTGCGCCGGCAGGATCAGCGCCGGGTACGAGGACCCGACCTCCAGCTGCGTCAGCAGCAGCATGCCGGTCGCGGCGAGCGCGAAGCCCGGGCCCATCAGCAGCCGCGGCGCGACCCGGGTCATCAGGCGGGCGCCGATCTGGGTGGAACCCGTGATCATGCCCGCGATCATCGGCAGGAAGGCGAAGCCGGTCTCGACGGGCGAGAAGCCCTTCACGACCTGCAGGTAGTAGGTGAGGAAGAGGAACAGGCCGAACATCGCGATGACGGCCAGGCCGAGCGAGAGGTAGACGCCGCCGCGGTTGCGCTCCAGCAGGACGCGCAGCGGCAGCAGCGGGGACTTCACCTTGGACTCGACGAGGACGAACGCCGCGAGCAGCACCGCCGAGGCGATGAACATGGAGACGGTGACCGCGTCCGACCAGCCGGCGGACTCGGCGCGGGTGAAGCCGTACACCAGGGCGACCAGACCGAGCGTGGAGAGGACCACGCCGGGGACGTCGAGCGGCGCGCGGTTGCGGCCGCCCGCGGGCTCACGGATGACCAGCCAGGCGCCTACGGCCGCGATGATCGCGAAGGGGATGTTGACGAAGAACGTCCAGCGCCAGTCGAGGTACTGGGTGAGGAAGCCGCCCAGGATCAGGCCGACGGCGCCGCCGCCGCCCGCGATCGCGCCGTAGATGCCGAAGGCCTTGGCCCGCTCCTTGGCGTCGGTGAACATGACGGCCAGCAGGGAGAGGGCGGCCGGCGCGAGCAGCGCACCGAAGGCGCCCTGGAGGGCGCGGGCGCCCAGCATCATGGCCTCGCCGTTGGCGGCGCCGCCGAGCGCGGAGGCCAGGGCGAAGCCGATGAGGCCGACGACGAAGGCGTTCCTGCGGCCCCACTTGTCGGCGATGCGGCCGCCGAAGAGGAGCAGACCGCCGAAGGCCAGCGCGTACGCGGTGATGACCCACTGGCGGTTTCCGTCGGAGATGCCGAGGTCGGTCTGGGCGGAGGGGAGGGCGATGTTCACGATGGTCGCGTCGAGGACGACCATCAGCTGGGCCAGGGCTATGAAGACGAGCGCCTTCCAGCGACTGGGATCGGCGGCAGCGGCAGCCTGCGGGGGTGTCGCGGCTGTTTTGGACATGGGGGTACCCACTTCACGGTGCGGAATGAAAGACGGAGGGGATGTACGGGGGAAAATTACTGAAAGACGATATTTAGGTCTGAACTGCGCGTCACATGGTTTTCCGCCTCAGATCCTCGAGCGTGGCCGCCGAACCGGGCAGCACGGAGGGGGCCGGGGCCCGCAACCCGTCGAGGAAGAGCTGGATGTGACGGTGGGTGAAGCGGTCGATCTCCAGGCAGTCGGTGCCGGGGAGGGGGCGGCTGAGCTGGGACAGGGCGACCATCAGATCGCCGACGCCGATGTCCGTGCGGACCAGGCCCGTCTCCTGACCGGCGGTCAGGAGGGTTTCGACGGCGGCCTCCAGGGAGGCGCGGGCGTCGAGGAGTTCGGGGTGATCCCGGTCGAAACCCTCCGCGAGCATCGGGCACAGGGCGCCGATGCGCTCGTCCGCGGCGGCGTGCGTGAAGCGGCACAGGGCCGCGAAGGCGTCGGGCTCCTGCGCGAGGGCGGCCTCGGCGGTGGCGGTGACCCGGGCCATCACGAAGAGCACGACCTGGTGGATGAGGGTGGGGCGGTCGGGAAAGTGCCGGTAGAGGGTGGCGTTGCCGACGCCCGCCCGGCGGGCGACCTCGTCGAAGGGGGCGTTGCAGCCGAACTCGACGAACATCTCGCGGGCGGCCGCGAGGATCCGCTCCCGGTTCCGCACGGCGTCGGCCCGCGGCCGCGGGCCGACACGGGTCCCGGCGGGCGCCGGCGGGGGTGCGGACGGGGCCGGCGCGGGCGTCGCCGGCGCGGATGCGGTCGACGCGGACACCGCCGGCACGGATGCCGTCGGTGCGGACGCGGTCAGCGCGGACGCGGGGGGCACGGACGCGGGGGGCGCGGACGCGGTCAGCGCAGACGCGGGGGGCGCGGACGCGGTCAGCGCAGACGCGGGGGGCGCGGACGCGGTCGGCGCAGACGCGGTCAGCGCAGACGCGGGGGGCGCGGACGCGGTCGATGTGGATGCCGCCGGCGCGGACGCGGTCGATGTGGATGCCGCCGGCACGGATGCGGGCAGCGCGGATGTGCTCGGCGCGGGTGCAGCAGGGGCGGATACGGCCGGTGCGGTGGCCGTGGGGAGGTCGGTCACTCGGGTCGCGGCCCCGAGACCACCGTCGGCCGTTGCTGCCGCCGCCGTGCTGTGGTGCTTCATCCGGGGCCTCCCTGGCGCTGCGATCCGTACCGTCTCCGCCAAACGGGGAGCCGGTCCCCACTTCGTGGGACTCACGTTCAAACGGGGATCCACTCCCCGGTTATTTCACCCCTGAGTGTGAGCCGGGTCACAGGATGCGTGGGACCCGTCACCGTTTGGCCTCTCCCGGCGCGCGGGCGCGCCGCGCCCGTCGGAGGGTGATCGAACAGAGCGCAGACCGGGCAGGGCCGGCTGCCGCGGACCCGAAGGCGATCTCCAATGCCGCAGACGCGCCACCGGATACGCAAGCCACGCCGCACCAGCGCCTACATCGGCATCACCGCGCTGGCCCTCGGCGTCACGGCGACCGCGAGCGCCGGCATATCCAGCCGCAGTCACTCCGCGGCAGGCCCCGTCGCCACCAGCGCCGAATCGGCCCTCGCTCCGTGCCGGATCGCCGGCACGATGGGCGTACAGATGTCCGAAGGTCTGCTGACCCCTCCGGGGTACTCCCGCTCGACCGGCGAGGTCCGCGCGCTGAACCTGATGATCGACTTCCCTGACGCCAAAGGCGAGGGGACGGCCGCCGACCGGCTCGCGGAGTTCTTCCCGCAGACCTCCGACTGGTTCCGCACGAGCTCCTACGGGCGGCTCACCTACCGGGCCGAGGCGCCCATAAAGAACTGGCTGCGAATGCCGATGCCCTTCGCCTCGTACGGGATCGAGCGCGGATCCGCGTACGAACCGGGCTACCGCCAGCTCGTCGAGCACATAGCGAAGGCCGCCGACCCCGAGGTGGACTTCACCCGGTACGACCTGATCAACATCCTGGTGACGCCGAACGCGGGCCCGTCCGCCCTGGACACCGTCCTGTCGGTGACCTTCTCGGGCAACGGAGAGGCACCGACGGCGGACGGGGTGCCGCTGGCCAACACGTCCTTCGTCTACAGCCGGCAGGACGACGGCTCCGGCACCTACCGCGAGACCGGCTACCGGGTGCTCCCCCACGAGAACGGGCACGTCTTCGGGCTGCCCGACCTCTACACCTCCGACGGCGGCGGCACGGTCGGGCACTGGGACATCATGAGCGAGGACTGGGGGGCCAACAACGACCTGCTGGGCTGGCACAAGTGGAAGCTGGGCTGGCTGGACAGCTCGCAGATCAGCTGCGCCGCGAAGTCGGGCACCAGCGACCACGTCCTGTCGCCGCTGGCGGTGGAGGGCGGCGTGAAGCTGGCCTTCGTCCCCATCTCGGAGAGCGTCGGGTACGCGGTGGAGGTACGCACCCAGGCCGGGAACGACGAGGCCGTCTGCAAGCCGGGCGTCCTCATCTACAAGGTGGACTCCGACGTGGACACCGGGCACGGACCCGTGACGGTCTCGGACAGCTCCGGTTCGAGCGGCGGCTGCACCCGGCGGCCCAATGTGCACTCGGAGCTCTCCGACGCGCCGTTCCGCCCGGGCGAGACCTTCACCGACGACAAGGCGGGCATCAGCATCTCGGTGGTGGGAGAACTGCGCAACGGCAACTTCCAGGTCCGGATCATCCGCCCCTGACGCTCCGCGGCACAGCGGCCGACCCCATCGTTTCCGCCAAGGCCCCGCATGTCCGCGCTTTACCGGTGGGTACCATTCCGGGCTCCGCGCCGGTCGCGGCGGACGCCGCGGACCGCGCACGGACCCGCGTTCCGCTTCGGCCGGAACGCGTCTCATTTCCTTGATGACCGCTCAATTCGGCTCCGCCAGACGGATGTTCCGCATGGCGTCCCGACCGGGAGGAACCGGACTGGAGCATTCACCATGGGGGGCACCAAGAGCGCGATGGTTCCCGTAGAAATCTACGAAGAGCGGTTCTCAGCCAGGGGAGTTTTCATGTCTTCGGCCGCTAGCTGACTCCTCCGGGGTCCCTGTGTACTCCTCGTACAAGTGGCAACAGCACGGGGGATTGCGCTTGTTGTGTCCGCACGTCCGGCCACCACGTTTCGTGGGGCCTCTGTGTGCTGCCGGTTTTCCGGCCGGACCACCGGATCCCCCCTGGCGTTCTTCGGACGAAGGGGACAGTCATGAGCAACACGAAGACGTTATCCACGCGGAACATCGAGATCGTCTGGCCCGACCTCGGTATCACCGTCACCGCCGAGCTCGACGGGCGCAACCCCGAGCTCGCCGACGCACTGTGGGACTCACTCCCCTACCAGAGCCTCCAGGGCCACGCCCTCGTCGCGGGCCAGCACCTCTACCACCACGCGCCCATCCCCTCCCTCCTCCACCTCCACGCCACCGAACGCATCGCCGACCGCCGCGACGCACCCGACGGCACCGTCTTCTGCTCCGGCCTCCAACACCTCGGCATCAAATACGGCACCCTCACCGAACCCATGCCCGCAGCCCCCGTCGGCCGCATCCGCGAAGAAGACATCACCGCCCTCAAGGAAGCCGGCGACGCCATATGGGACGCCGTCTACTCCACCAAGAAGCAGATCCTCGTCGAAGTCCGCAAAGCCGGCACCACCAGCGGACACACCATCCCCCAACTCACCGCCACCCACACCGAAGCACAAGCCCTCATCCACGACATCCACACCGAGACCGACCGGTACTGGCTCACCGCACCCCCCGAACTCGCCGCCCTCCACGAAGGCGTCATCCCCTCCGGCGCAGGCACCCACGACACCGTCCTGCCCACCCTCCTCTTCGTCAACGGCGAAACCCGCCCCCTCGGCTACGCCGGCTACGGCGGACTCATCCGCGCCGCCGTCGCCGACATGCCCCTCGAACCCCTCCGCCAGATGACCCGACTCCTCATCGGCGTCCCCGCCGAATTCCTCGGCTACTGCGGCCTCGAAAAACTCTGGGACTACACCCAGCGCTTCCTCACCCTCCTCGACCAACTCGACCGCGACGACTACCTCGCCGTCACCCGCCAACTCGCCCTCTACATCAACCTCCTCGGCGCCTGGAACCTCCACCTCTTCCCCTGGGACGCCACCGACCACCTCCGCCAACAACACCCCACCGAGCAGGCACGGTCAGTCGAACTGGTGAACCAATAGGCCGCGAGAACCACCCGCCATTGCCGACTTCTTCTCCTTTTTCCCGAACTGGAGTTCCCATGGGTATCGCCAACAAGCACACGATGTACGACTCGACCGTCATCGACGCCACTCCGGACGCCGTCTGGGCCGTTGTCCGCGACGCCCTGAAGGTGGTGTCGATCGTGTCCGGACCCAACGCGAAGGACGTGGGCTGGGCCGAGGGCGGCGAGGTCGAGCGGGTGCCGGCGCGTTATGACTTCACGCTGGTCTTCAACGACGGGCTCGTCCAGCAGGAGATCGCCGGGCGCAACGAGGTGGACCGCTCGCAGACCTACCGCGCCGTCGCCCCGACCATGGGCGTCGACCAGTACGTCGCCACGATCCGCATCCGGCCGATCACCAATGACCCGAACCGCTGCTTCTTCGACTGGACCCGCGAGCTGACCATCGCCGACGACGCGGACCCCGCGGTCATCGAGGCGATCGTCGCCATGATGTCGAAGCAGACCGATGCCATGCGGGACCACTTCGCGTCGACCGACAAGTAATTCCGGCGGAACAATTCGATATTGAAGGGACATGCCTTGACCGGGATATCCACTGCTCGACACATCGAGATCGTCTGGCCCGACCTCGGTATCACCGTCACCGCCGAGCTCGACGGGCGCAACCCCGAGCTCGCCGACGCACTGTGGGACTCACTCCCCTACCAGAGCCTCCAGGGCCACGCCCTCGTCGCGGGCCAGCACCTCTACCACCACGCGCCCATCCCCTCCCTCCTCCACCTCCACGCCACCGAACGCATCGCCGACCGCCGCGACGCACCCGACGGCACCGTCTTCTGCTCCGGCCTCCAACACCTCGGCATCAAATACGGCACCCTCACCGAACCCATGCCCGCAGCCCCCGTCGGCCGCATCCGCGAAGAAGACATCACCGCCCTCAAGGAAGCCGGCGACGCCATATGGGACGCCGTCTACTCCACCAAGAAGCAGATCCTCGTCGAAGTCCGCAAAGCCGGCACCACCAGCGGACACACCATCCCCCAACTCACCGCCACCCACACCGAAGCACAAGCCCTCATCCACGACATCCACACCGAGACCGACCGGTACTGGCTCACCGCACCCCCCGAACTCGCCGCCCTCCACGAAGGCGTCATCCCCTCCGGCGCAGGCACCCACGACACCGTCCTGCCCACCCTCCTCTTCGTCAACGGCGAAACCCGCCCCCTCGGCTACGCCGGCTACGGCGGACTCATCCGCGCCGCCGTCGCCGACATGCCCCTCGAACCCCTCCGCCAGATGACCCGACTCCTCATCGGCGTCCCCGCCGAATTCCTCGGCTACTGCGGCCTCGAAAAACTCTGGGACTACACCCAGCGCTTCCTCACCCTCCTCGACCAACTCGACCGCGACGACTACCTCGCCGTCACCCGCCAACTCGCCCTCTACATCAACCTCCTCGGCGCCTGGAACCTCCACCTCTTCCCCTGGGACGCCACCGACCACCTCCGCCAACAACGCCCCACCGAGCAGGAGCAGCCCGCATGACCCAGCTGCCCGAACACACCGAGACCCTCGTCATCGGCGGAGGCGTCATCGGCACGTCGATCGCGTACCACCTCGCCGAGGCCGGCGTCGGCACCGTTCTGCTGGAGCGCGGCGCCCTCGGATCGGGGGCTTCCGGGAACACCGCGGGCGTCGTCCGCACGTTCTTCCCCGGCAGCCCCCTCACCAGCCGGCTGGCCGCCCGCAGCATGGACGCGTACCACTCCTTCCACGAGCGGACCGGGACGGACCTCGGTCTGGAGCGCTTCGGCTTCCTGGTGCTGTTCACCGACGAGGAGCAGGTGGAGGCGTTCCGGCAGGAGCAGGCCGCCCACCAGGCCGCGGGGGTGGACGTCGAGCTCGTGACACCGTCCGAGGCCGTGCGGCTCAACCCGCTGGTGGACGAGCACCGCATCGTGGCGGCGGCCTGGGCGCCCGAGGCCTACTCCATCGACCCCGGCGCGATCGTGCGCGGTTACGCCGCGGCCGCCGAGCGGGAGGGTGCCGTACTGCACACGGAGACTCCCGTCACCGGCATCGACCCGGACGGGCGGGTCCACACGCCCGCGGGCAGCATCCGCGCCGACACGGTCATCTGTGCGGCGGGGCCCTGGGCGGACACGGTCGCCGCCATGGCGGGCGTGGCCCTTCCGGTGATCACGTACCCCGTGGACATGCTCCTCACCGATCCGCCCGCCGACGCTCCGCGTACCGCGCTGCCGATGACCCTGCACCCGTCCAGCCTGCGGATCAGGACCCTGGGGGACCGGATCCTCGTCGGGATGGGCCGCCCCGGACCGGACGAGTCCCGGGAGGACTGGCTGCGGCGGGTGTCGGAGCAGCTCGGCACCACCTATCCGGCCCTCGCCGGCCAGGGGCTCGACCTCGGCTGGACCGGCCACCTCGACATCAGCCCGGACGGGCTGCCCCTCATCGGCCGCGTCCCGTCCCGGCCCGGCTTCATCTACGCGGCCGGCTTCTCCGGCCAGGGGCTGTGCCAGGCGCCCGCCGCGGGAGAGATCGTCCGCGACCTCGTGCTCGGCAAGCAGCCCTGGACCGACACGGCCGGCCTCACCACCGACCGCCTGTCCGGTGGCACGGCCACGGCCGCGTAGCAGAGAAAGGAATCCTCACATGATCGTCTTGGGCTGTAACGGCTTCACCCGGGTGTCGGAGTTCTTCGCCGAGAACCTCGGCGCTGTCGGCATCAACAAGCACTACCTCATGGGCCACGACGCGGGTGCCTCGCTGCTGGTCGACGGCGAACTCGTCGCCGCCGTGGAGGAGGAGCGCCTCAACCGGGACAAGAAGACCACCGACTTCCCGTTCAACTCGGTGAAGTGGTGTCTGGACCAGGCCGGGATCCAGTTCTCGGACATCGACCTGATCGCCATTCCCTGGGACTGGTCGGCGGGCGTGCAGGAGCGGCTCCTGGCCGACATCATGGCGGCTCCCATGGACCCCGGGGCGCAGGCATACGTCGTGGACAGCATGCGCAGGCTGTTCTCCGAGATCGTCAGCCCCGAGGCGATGATCGCGGACTTCGCCGCGCGCACCGGCTTCACCCCCGACCCGGAGAAGGTGGTGTTCGTACCGCACCACATCGCCCACGCGATGACCGGCTACTACCTGGCCGGCATGCACGACGCCGCGTTCCTCGTCAGCGACGGCCGGGCCGAGCGGTTCTCGACGCTGATGGGCGAGATCCGCGACGGCCGGATCCAGGTCTTCGAAGAGACGACGATCGGCGCCGAGTACTCGATCGGCATCCTCTTCAGCGCGATCACACGGTTCCTGGGCTTCGTTCCCAACAATGACGAGTACAAGGTCATGGGACTGGCCGGCTACGCCAAGCCCCCGGTCCCGAACCCGTTCGTCGAGAACCTCGTCGAACTGCGCGAGGACGGGCGGTACACCTTCTCCACGCCGCTCGCGACGGAGGACCCGCACAGCCTCGACCCGCTCTTCGAGGAGTACTTCGGTCCCCGGCAGGACACCCTCGAATACCAGGCCACGGTGGCCGCCGCGGCGCAGGAGATGCTGGAGGTCGTCACCCGCCACCAGGTCCGCGCGCTGGAGGCGAAGTCCGGTCTGGACCGCCTGCTGTTCGAGGGCGGCGTGGCGCTGAACTGCCTCAACAACACCCCGCTGTTCGAGGGGTCGCGGTTCGCGGACATGGACGTGAGTTTCGGTGCCAGCGACACCGGCATCACCATCGGCGCGGCGGTGCAGGCGTGGATCGGCCACCCGGACAGCGCCGGCAGGGTGAAGCCCGTCGCGCCGGTCACCCCGTACCTCGGTCCGGAGTACGACGAGGCGACGATCGAGCGGACCCTCGCGGAGTTCGGCGACCGCGTGGAGTGGACGCGGCTGAGCGACGACGAGATCGTCGACCAGGTGTCGAAGCTGCTGACCGAGAAGGTCGTCGTCGGCTACTTCGAGGGCCGGGTCGAGCACGGGCCGCGGGCCCTGGGGCACCGCAGCATCCTTGCGAACCCGAGCTTCCCGGACATCAAGGACATCATCAATACCAAGGTCAAGCACCGCGAGCCGTTCCGCCCGTTCGCACCGCTCGTCCTGGAGTCGGACGCGCCGCGGGTCTTCGACATGGGCCGCAAGACCCGTTCGCCGTACATGACCTTCGTCTTCCCGGTGCGGCCGGAGTTCGTGGACCGGATCCCGGGTGCGGTCCACGTGGACGGCACCTCCAGGGTCCAGACGCTCACCGACGGGGCCACCCCTCGGCTGGCGGCGCTTCTGCGGCGGTTCACCGCCCTGACCGACGTTCCCTGCCTGATCAACACCTCGTTCAACGTGGCCGGCGAGCCGATCGTGTGCACCCCGGCCGACGCGCTGAACTGCTTCCTCGGCACGGAGATCGATTACGTCGTGCTCGGGAACCACCTCGTCAGGAAGACCGCCGCGTCCGCCTGACCCCTCCCCGCCCCACCCGTCGCCGGGACGTCGTACACGGACGTCCCGGCGACGGCTTTCGCCCGTACGCCCACACATCCAGGAGCATCAGGCTTGAACGTACGCAAGGAGCACGAGGAGCAGGACGGGCACGAGAAGACCGGGGGGCACGAGAAGACCGGGGGGCCCGAGCCGGCCCCGGCGGGGCTCGCCGACCAGGGCGCGCCCACCACCTTCCTCCTCGTACGGCACGGGGAGACGGCCCTGACGCCCGAGAAGCGGTTCTCCGGCAGCGGTGGCACCGACCCGGCGCTCTCCGCGGCCGGGAGGCGGCAGGCCGAGGCGACCGCGGCCCTGCTCGCGGCGCGGGGGGACGTACAGGCGGTCGTGACCTCGCCGCTGCGGCGCTGCCGGGAGACCGCCGAGGCGGCGGCCGGGCACCTGGGGCTGGAGGTGCGGGTCGACAAGGAACTGCGGGAGGCGGATTTCGGCGCCTGGGAGGGGCTGACCTTCGCCGAGGTGCGCGAGCGACACCCGGAGGAGCTGGCGGCCTGGCTGCGCTCCCCCGCGGCCGTGCCGCCGGGCGGGGAGTCCATGGACGTGGTGGCCGGGCGGGTCGCGGCGGCGCGGGACGGGCTGCTGGCGCGCCACGCCGGACAGACCGTACTGGTCGTGTCGCACGTGGTACCGGTGAGGCAGCTGATCCGGCTGGCGCTCGGCGCGCCGCCCGAGTCGCTGTTCCGGATGGAGATCGCGGCGGCGTCGGTCTCGACGATCGCGTACTACCCGACCGGGAACGCGTCCGTACGGTCGTTCAACGACACCTCGCACCTGCGGTAGCCGCGGTGGCCGCGGGGCTGCGGGGCCGCGCACGGCGGCAGGAAGCCGGAATGCGGGAAAGCGGTGGAAGCGGTGGAAGCGGGAAAGCAGGAAGCGCCCCGGCCACGGGGGCCGGGGCGCTTCTGGGCGCTTCCTGCTGACCTGGCGACCGATGTCACCGACGGTCCCCGGCTCCTGCCGCGCGAAGGAGCCGGGGACCGGGGTTTGACCGGGGGTGCTCAGTAGTCGATGCGGTCGGTCTTGGCCAGCCACGCGTCGAAGGGCGCCGTACGGTTCGGCAGGTCGAGCCGCTCGATCTGCATCGGCCAGTTCGCGGAGGCCTTGACCTCGAGCAGGTCGTAGAACTTGCGGTCGTCGAAGCCCGCCACCGCGGCGTCGTCACGGTCGGCGGCGAAGATGATCCGGTCCACGCGCGCCCACAGGGCGGAGGACAGGCACATCGGACAGGGCTCGCACGAGGTGACCAGGACACAGCCCTCGAGGGAGAAGGTACCCAGCTTCTGGCACGCGTTGCGGATCGCGGTGACCTCACCGTGCGCCGTCGGGTCCAGGTTGGAGGTGACCTGGTTGTTCCCGAGTGCGACGATCTCGCCGTCCCTGGCGATCAGGGCACCGAACGGGCCGCCGCCGTTGGCCACGCTCTCGGTGGCCAGTCTGATCGCCTCGTCGAGCCAGGCGGTCTCGACGGCCTGGACGCTCGGTTCGGTGGTGTGCGCGGTCATGGTCACTCCTTTGGAGAGGGTGGGGGATTCCCCGGATGGTGTGCTGCTGTGCCCGTGCGGTGCTCCGCACCCGGGGCTGGTAGGGGGCCCTGCGGATGCCGGCCCAGCGGTCAGATCTGCTGGTGGCACCTGCGGGAGATCGGCGCGGCGGAGCGCCGATCAGGTGTTCCGGTACGGCCGGGATGTGGATCGGATCCGGTTCGGTCGCCTTGCGGATGGCTTGGATCAGGCCATGCGACGGCGACGTGCCGACCAGACAGCGTCACACTCAAGGCCCTCCCCCTTCGTTCGGCCAGGAAACGGGAGGGACCGGGATCCTGGCTGGGATTTCGGCTGCCGCACGGACGCCCCAGGAGTGATGGCGACCCGGAGTCGCAGGCGCATTCCGCCTGCTTCGCGGCAACTCGTCACGAGTAGACAGGCAACCGAGTGGTGTCAGCTAGCGGTCGAAGACATGAAAACTGCCCTGGCTGAGAACCGCTCTTCGTAGACTTCTACGAGACCCGGTACGGGCGTGGTGTCACGCCTGGTTCATGCTCCAGCAATCATGCGTCCCGGCCAGGCCGAAAATGTGGAACCGGACGACAACCGGCCAGGTCGGGCGGAGGCCGGAAATATGCGCCGCCCCGGGGAGGAAGCGGAACACCGGCGGGATCCCGCCCTTGACACCTCCGCCCGGGGGCGAGGACTTCGCCGTCGCAATGACGATCTCCACGCGGCCCCGCTCACGCCGCGCCCCCGCCCCACCCCATCCCCCGAAAACGGGGCCCCGTAGCCGCCTCCTGATCCGCTACGCTGTCCCTGGGCCGCCAGGTGGACGGCCCAGACCCTTGCCGCGGTGCAAGGCCCCGCCTTCGTAGCTCAGGGGATAGAGCACGGCTCTCCTAAAGCCGGTGTCGCAGGTTCGAATCCTGCCGAGGGCACAGGAACGAGGACCCCCGGCCGATCAGGCCGGGGGTCCTCGTCGTGTGGCGGGCCGTGGTCGTGCTCGTGGTCGCGATCGGTCCCGACCGCAGGTCAGAAGGCGCAGAGGCCGATTCGGTCCGCCGCCGCCGCGGTGCCGCGGTGCGGTACGCCGCCGGCGCTACGAGGGTCGGTGCTGATATCCGGCAGGGGATGGAACGGTTGTCCTGGTACCTCCCCGCGAGGCGGTTGCGAAAGCCCTCCCGGCCGGACACCGGAAGGGCCTCGCCATCTCGGATCAGCTCAGGCCGCTGGTGCGCTCGCCGATACGGTCGCCCTGCGGAGTGCCGGCCCGCTTGAGCGCGGCCTTCGTGTGCAGTCCGCCCTTGACCTTGCTCCGCACCGGCCCGTCGAAACCGTGGCCCTGCGTGCGCGGCGGCACCCGGTCCTGCGCCTGCGCCTTCGCGATGGCTGCCCGGACATCCTGCTTCTGCTCTTTGGTCATCCCGTCGTCAACTCCCTCGGGGGACACGGCATCCAATCGGACTATTGGGATCGTATGCAGATACAGGTACGAACGCACCCGGACCGACGTTAAAGAATCGCGGACCGGCCAGGCCTCACGGGCGCGGCGGGACCTGCCGGGGCGGCGACCCCACCGACTGGTTGACCAGCTCCTCCGGGCAGGGCGTCCCCCGCGGCAGCTGGTACTTCGCCGCCACCTGGTACTCCCCCGGCGCCGGGGCCAGCAGCTCCGTCCACACGTCCCCGGCCGCGTCCGGGGGGGCCTTGAAGAGGCACCCGGCGGTGTTCGCGTACTCCTTCGGGAGCGAGGCCCCGCCGCCGCCCCTGGCGCCGCTCCGGGCCCGCGACGCGAAGGTCTCCTCCGGCGGCGCCACCGGCTTGCCCGAGGCGTCCACCAGCCCCAGCCAGGGCGAGTGGGGGATCCGTACGAACACCCGGCCGGCCTGCTTCACGTCGATGACCAGCCGGTCCGCGGTCGCCCGCACCACGGTCGCCGGCCCGGCCACCAGGTCGGTCGGCCCGTCGACCCTGAAGAGCTGCCAGTTCGCGTCGCCCCACACCTGGCGGAGGTACGGGAGCCCGCCGCGCAGCAGCTTCGCCTCGTCCTCCCCGCCCGAGTCGGGTTTGTCGGCCGGCAGCACCACGTAGTGCACGGCCCAGCGCTCCAGCCAGGCCCGGTAGCTCTCGGCGGTCAGGGTGTCGTCGTAGAAGAGCGGGTTCCGCTCCAGGTCGGCCTGCCGGTTCCAGCCGCGCGCGAGGTTCACGTACGAGGGGAAGGCGGAGGACTCCCGGTGGCTGCTGGCCGGCACCACCTCGACCCGGCCGCGGTCGGCGCCCGCCTTCTTCAGCTGGTCGACGAGCGGGGCCAGCTCCCGGTTCCAGGCCGCCACCGGGGTGGTGCGGACCACGTCCATGACGCTGTTGACGGTGATCCAGACGGTGAGCCCGGCGAAGGCGGCCACCAGCGCGTACCGGCGCCGGGAGCGCTCGGCGGCGTACGGGAGGGCCGCGAGGAGCACCGCCCCGCCGAACAGCATCACCAGCCGGGTGACGTTCGAACCGACCTGCGAGTCGATCGCCCAGGTCAGGAACACCCCGAGGGCGTAGACCGCCGAGGCGATCCGGACGGTTTTCCACCGCTTCGGTACGAGCAACATGACAGCGAGCCCGAACACGAACGGCAGCCACGCCGAGCCGAACTTCATCGGCTGCGTCCCGGAGAAGGGGAACAGCCAGGCCGACAGCCCGACCACGGCCACCGGCGCCAGCCCCAGCGCGTACGCACCCGGGCGCCGCCCGCTCAGGAACAGCGCGGCCGCGATCACCCCGAGGAACAGGCCCGCGACGGGACTGGCCGCCGTCGCCAGCCCGGCGAGCGGCGCTGCCACCGCCGCCTTGGCCCAGCGGCGGCGCGACCACTTGCGCGGCCAGCAGAAGACGGCGGCGACCGCGCCGAGCGCGAACATCACGCCGAGCCCGAAGGTGACGCGGCCGGACAGGGCGTTGCACAGCAGCCCGTACACCCCGGCCAGGGCGGGCCACAGGGGCTCCCGCACGGCGCCCCGGCAGCGGGTCAGCACCAGCGCGAGCAGGCCGGCCGAGACGGTGCCGGCGATCATCATCGTGGTCCGGACGCCGAGCATGTGCATGAGGTACGGCGAGACCACGCTGTACGACACCGGGTGCATGCCCCCGTACCAGGCGAGGTTGTACGCCGAGTCGGGATGCCGGCCGACGAACTCGGCCCAGGCGTCCTGCGCGGCCAGATCGCCGCCGCTGTTGGCGAAGCTGTAGAACCAGGCGACGTGCAGCAGCCCCGCGAGCACGGTGGCCACGACCACCGGATGCCGCCGGGCCCAGCCGGTCGCGGACGGCCGGGAATCACCGCCGGCCGGCGGCGCGGCCACCGCGCCCGCACGCCGGTCCTGCCGCTCAGCGGTGGTCACAGCCGTACTCCCCACACGTGGATCCGCACCCGCGCACGCGCACGTGCGCACGCCCCCGGCCCGATAGACGGGATCCGGCGCCCCGGGGTTGCCCGGGGCGCCGGATCCCCCGTACGCCTCCTCGCTCCCGGCGGTCAGCCGAGGCGCGTCAGCTTGCTGCCGACGGTCGGCGCGACGAGGTCGTCCTTCAGCGCCACCGGCACCTTGACCTGGCTCGCGCCCTCGCCCACGGTCAGCACGCCCATCTCGGTGCCCGCCTTCGCGGTCTGCGGGAGCGGGCCGCCGCCGTCGGAGAGCTTCACCTTGACGGTGAGCGAGGCCCAGCCGACCGCCTGCACGTCGGCGGTGGCCACGACCGCGGCCCGGCCGCCGAGGCCGTCGTCCACGTAACCCACGACGTCGCCCTTCTTGACGACGACCGCGCCGTCGAGGGACTTCTGGGTGGCGACCAGCAGCTGCTTGCTCGCGGCGATGACGGTGTCGATGATCGGCGCCTTGTGCTGGCCGAGGACGGCACCGACGATCAGCTGGTTGGTGTTGCCGATCTTCTTCTGCGCGGCGAAGAGCAGGTTTCCGCCGGCCTTCGTCGTCGTACCGGTCTTGATGCCGAGCGAGTCGTTGCCCGGGACCAGACGGTTCCAGTTGTCCCACTTCTTGCCGGAGGGGTCGATCCAGCTGGGCTTCCGGGTGATGTCGATCATGGCGTCCATCTCGACGATCTTCAGGCCCAGCTTCACCTGGTCCTCGGCGGTGCTGACCGTGGTCGCGTCCAGACCCGAGGGGTCGGTGTACGTGGTGTTGGTCATGCCGAGTTCCTTGGCGGTGTCGTTCATCTTCTTGACGAACGCCTCCTGGGTCCCGGAGTCCCAGCGCGCGAGCAGCCGCGCGATGTTGTTGGCCGACGGGATCATGAGGGCGGCGATCGCGTCGTACTCGGAGATCTTGTCGCCCTCCTTGACCGTGTTGAGGGTGGACTCGTTGTCGGACTTGTCCTTCTGGCCCTCGGCCTCGGCGGTCTTGTCGATGTCGATCATCGCGCCCTTCTCACCCTTCTTGAAGGGGTGGTCGCGCATGATGATGTACGCCGTCATCGACTTGGTGACACTGGCGATGGGCACGGGCTTCTGCTCGCCGGACGAGCCGATCGTGCCGAGGCCTGCGGCGGCCATCGAGGCCTGGCCCTCGCTGGGCCAGGGCAGCTGGGGCGCGCCTCCGTCGAAGGTGTACGCGGACTTCGCCGTCATCACGAGCTTCGGCTGCGGCAGGGGGCGCACCAGCTGGACGACGGCCAGGATGATCGCCAGGAGTACGACGATCGGCGTGTAGATCTTGAACCGCCGGATGGCGGTGCGCAGCGGGCTCGGCGGCGGGGGCGGATTGTTCGTGAGGTCCGCGAGCAGGTCGAGCGGCGGCCGGGGCGGCAGGGGCTGCTGGGTGGTCCGCTCGCTGTGGTCCGCCGGGGGCCGCGGGGCGGCCGGCGGCCTGGACTCCTGGCGGGGCTCCTGGCGGGGCTCCTGGCCGGCCTCGGCGTCGTCGGTGCGCAGCGGTACGAACGTACTGTCCTTCGGCGCCGCCCCGCCCGGCTTCACGGCCCGGAAGGCGGCGGGCCGCTCCCCTGCCGGGGCGCCTGCGGCGGGCTTCGCGGTACCGGGACGGTCACCTGCCGAGTCGCCGGCGGCGGGCTTCGCGGTACCGGGACGGTCCCCTGCCGGGGCGCCTGCGGCGGGCTTCGCGGTACCGGGACGGTCGCCTGCGGGCGCGCCTGCGGCGGGCTTCGCGGTACCGGGACGGTCGCCTGCCGGGGCGCCTGCGGCGGGCTTCGCGGTACCGGGCCGGTCGCCTGCGGTGGCGGGGGTGGCGGTGCCGGGCTTCGGGACCCGGAACACCGCGGTGCGCTCGCTGTCGGCGGGCTCAGCCGCATCCGCCGCCGCCCCACCGGTGGTGGAACCGGAACCGGGCCGCACGGCGCGGAACACGGCCGTGCGCTCGCTGTCGGCCGACTCCCCGGCGGCGGGCTTCGCGGCATCGGCCGGAGCAGCACCGGGCCGAACGGCCCGGAAGACCGCCGTGCGCTCACTGTCCGCGGACTCGCTCGCGGCGGGCGCCGCGGAATCCCGGTCCGCACTGGACGCGGGCTTCGCGGCATCGGCCGCCGCCCCGCCCGGGGCAGAAACGGAACCCGGCCGCACGGCACGGAAGATTGCGGTGCGCTCACTGTCGGCGGACTCGTCCGCCGCGGGCACGGCGGGAGCGGACGCGGGCTTCGCGGCATCGGCCGCCGCCCCGCCCGGGGCGGAACCGGAACCCGGCTTCGCGGCCCTGCGCCCGCTGTCCGCGGGAGCGTCACCGGACGCCGGTTCCGCGGCTCCGGACCGCTCCGAGGTGGAATCGGACCCGCGCTCCGCGGTGGCCGCAGCCGCACCGGCGGCCCCGGACCCGCCCGGGGCGGGCCGCGAACCGAAGGCTCGGAAGACGGCGGTGCGCTCACCGGCGGCGGACTCGTCCGCCGCGGGCACGGCGGGAGCGGACGCGGGCTTCGCGGCATCGGCCGCCGCCCCGCCCGGGGCAGAAACGGAACCCGGCCGCACGGCACGGAAGATTGCGGTGCGCTCGCTCTCGGCGGTCTCGCCCGCCCCCGGCTCCGCGGAATCCCGGTCCGCACCGGACGCCGGCTCCGCGGCATCCGCCGACGCCCCGCCCGGGGCGGAACCGGAACCCGCCTTCACGCCACGCTCACTGCCGGCCGGCTCGTCGGCGCGGGCCGCCCCCGCCTTCCCGGCGGGCGGAGCCGCGTCGTCGGCCCCGGGCTCGCCCGCGTCGGTCTCGTCGGCCGCAGCCCCGTCGGCCTTCGGGGCAGCCGACTCCTCCGCAGCCACATCGGCATCGGCATCCGCAGCCACATCCGCATCCGCATCCGCGGAGTCGCCGTCCGCCGAGGCGACCCACGCCGCCACCGCCTCCCGCAGCGGATCCCGCCCGGCGGCCCCACCGGCGGAACCGGCTTCACCGGAACGGGCGTCCACCTTGGCGGAGTCCGCTGACCCGCCCTCAGGTTCCCTCGGCCTGAACACCGACAGCCTCGGGTCGCGTCCCTCGGAGGACTCCACCGCCCCCGGCGTTCCTTCATCTACCGACTTGTCGGGGGACTCGCCCGCCACCGTTCCTCCTCCATCGACGCCACGACCGGTTGTCCGAATGTCTAACAGTGTCCCGTCTCGGGGGCATCGCCCCCGTGCTAGACGAGAACGACATAGCTGCGGGTTCCCCCACAAAGCAGGCAGGCGCTCTCGACAGATGAATGTGAGAGGCGTCACCCTGTCACTCATCCACGCGGGGAGGCATGGATGGGCAGGAGCCGCAGAACAATTCCGGAGGAGCTTCTGCTGCTCGCCTTGGACCCGACCACGGGCACCACGGCGCAGCCGCAGTCGCTCGACCTCGGCCTGGCCGGGGCACAGCTAGTGGAGCTGGCTCTGGCAGGACGGATAGCCCCTGACGGGGATCGTATCGCCGTGGTGATGCCACGGCCGACAGGAGATCCGACTCTGGACTCCGCACTGGAACTGCTGCGCAGGCGCGGCAGCCCGGTACGGGCCGTCCATTGGATCGGCGGACCCCGGCTGGGGCTCCGCCAGATTTACCTGGCGCACCTGGAGCGCTGCGGCATGGTCCATGCCGTCGCGGGACAGATGTGCGGGGTGCTGCCGACGACTCGCTACCAGGCGACCGACACGGCGATCAGCCGGGAGATCCGTACCCGGCTCGACACGGCGATCCGCACCGGCGTACCACCGGACCCGCGGACCGCGGCGCTCGCCGCACTGGCCCACGCGGTCGGACTCGGCAAGCACCTGTACCCCGGGAACGAGGGGCGGTCGTCCAGGTCCCGGCTGCGGGACCTGATCCGGCACGACCCCATGGGCGGTCTCGTGGCGCACGCCGTCATGGACGTCCAGAACGGTGTGGCCGCACAGCCGCGCCGCGACCGCGCACCGGCTCAGCCGGCCGCCCGGGCCACCGCGAACGGTGTTCCGATGCAGCCGCGCCGGACGGGTGCGATGGCCCGCGCGGCCGCGCACTGATCGGGTCCGACCCGTTCGGCCCGTTCGGCCCGTTCGACGCGTTCGACCGTTCGACCTGTTCGGCCAGTTCCACCCGCTCCACCGCAATGCCACCAGCGCGCGGGGTGGCGGTGCCGGTTCGCCGGTACCGCCACCCCGCGCGTCTGCTTTCCCTGCCGTTCGCCAGCGGCGCCAACCGCTTCGGTGGCAGTCTGCTCAACATCAGGCACGCAGAGAGACAGCTGCCGCACGGCAGAAGAAGACAGAAGAAGGCGGAGGTGCCGTTCACGTGGCGTCCAATGTCAATCCCACCGTCCGACGCCGCCGACTGGGCATGGAGTTGCGCAAGCTCCGCGAGGACAAGGGCATGACGGCCGAACAGGTCGCCGAGCGCCTGCTGGTCTCCCAGTCGAAGATCAGCCGACTGGAGAACGGCCGCCGTTCCATCAGCCAGCGCGACGTCCGCGACCTGTGCGACGTGTACGAGGTCGAGGACCGCCGGCTCGTCGACTCCCTCATGCAGATGGCGAAGGACTCCCGCCAGCAGGGCTGGTGGCACGCCTTCGGCGACATCCCGTACAGCGTGTACATCGGCCTGGAGACGGACGCGGCCAGCCTGCGCACCTACGAGCCCCAGATGGTTCCGGGCCTGCTCCAGACCCCGGAGTACGCCCAGGCCCTCATCCGCGGCGCGCTGCCCGAGACCGCCCCGCTCGACGTGGAGAAGCGCGTCCAGGTCCGGATGCACCGCCAGAAGCGGCTCTCGGAGACCGACAACAACAACCCGGACGTGGGACCCCTGCGGCTGTGGGCCGTCATCGACGAGGCGGCGCTGCGCCGGCACGTGGGGGACGCCCAGCTGATGATCCGGCAGCTGGAGTACTTGATAGAGCAGTCGGAGCAGCCGTACATCACGGTGCAGGTGATGCCGTTCACGATGGGCGCGCATCCGGGCATGAACGGCCAGTACGCGATCCTGGAGTTCCCGGACGCGTCGGACTCGACGGTGGTCTACATCGAGGGCGTCACGAGCGATCTGTACCTGGAGAAGGCCAACGACGTCCAGAAGTACAGCGTGATGTACGAGCACCTGCGCGCCCAGGCGCTCAACGTCGAGCAGACGCGGCAGTTCATCGGCGAGATCATCGACGGCTATGCGGGCAAGGGGAAGTAAAAGCCCGGAAAAGGGCGCAGGTCGCGAGGAGGGCCCGTACGGTACACCGTCACTCCCCGGCCACAGAAGGCCTGAATGGAATATGCCACCCGGTCGGGTGAACGTCCCCTTCGCCCATCGGGAGGTGCGGGTAGCGTCGATCACGTCGGCCGGAAAGAACGAATTCGGCCGACGCCCCACCGGCACTACTCGCTGAACCGGAGAGAAACATGGCTATTCGTCAGGGCGCCACCGAAAACTGGGTCAAGTCCTCCTACTCCGGCGGGAACGGCGCCTGCGTCGAGGTCAAGTCCCCCCTCGTGGAGGCCATCGCGGTCCGCGACTCGAAGGTGCAGGACGGCCCGTCCCTCACCTTCGCGCCCGGCTCCTGGACCTCGTTCGTCGCCGACGTCACCGAGGGCCGGATGGGCCGCCTCGCCTGAACGTCACGGCATGCGTCCCAACCGCCTCGGATCGACTGATACCAACAGCAGCACCAGCAGTACCAGCAGCACCGGTACCACCCAGTGGAGCCCTCTCGACCGGCACGCCGTCCTGGCCGAGGGGGCTCGGCCATGCCCGGGCCCGGGCCGCTACCTGAGCTGATCGACGTACCGGTCGGTCCCCGGCACCGTCGGGATGAACGGCGCCACCAGCTCGACCCGCCCCAGCCCGGCCCCCGCGACCTCCGCGTCCAGTCCCTGGAAGCGGTCCCAGCAGGTCCGCGGATCGGCCTCCAGGAACCAGAGCAGTGTCAGGCGGGTGTCGACCCCCTCCACCTGCTTGACGTAGGTCATCCGGTCGCCGGGCAGCGGTGTCGGCCGGAAGAGCGTGACCATCGCGGCCGGTGAGCCGTGCAGCCGTTTCGGCAGGGCGCTCGACCGCAGCCACTCCAGCAGCTCGGCCCGCTGCTCCGGCCCGTCGGCGTCGACGACCTGGACCACGAGCCCGGCGTACGGGTGGTCCAGGGCGTGGAAGTCGCGGGGGCCGGCGGCGCCGTCGCGGTAGACGGTGGCCTGGTGGTCCTGGAAGGACGTGAAGACGTGCGTCCGGTCCTGGTAGACGCGGCCGTCCCGGTTGAGGCGTTTGTTGATGCCGACGGTCCACTTCATGTGCTCGTCGTAGCGGCCCTCGGTGACCCAGTACGTCGAGATGTAGCAGCCCGCCGTGACGGGCTGGGCGACCGCCGACTTCTCCGGGTAGCGCAGCTCCTGGAGGTCGCGGGTGGCCACCCAGCGGCGGCCTGCGTACATCCACGGCATGGCCATGGCGCCGGCGTAGTAGTGGTCGTCCTCGTACCAGCGGTTGTACGCGAACTCGTGGCCCGGGTGGGGTTCCACCATGGTGATCAGCGCGTGGCCGGGGTGGACGCCGTAGGGGCCGACCGCCGCGAGCCCGGCGTAGTCCTCGACGCGGGTGTCCTGTCGCCTGTCTGTCGTCATGGCACCGGTCTAGCTGATGCGACGTCAGATCGGGAGGGGTCGGGAGGGGTCGGACGGTCCGGGACCACCGCGGGCCCCGTCCTTTTCACCATGCGATACATAGATGCCGTGTACAAGCTTCTCTGCCTACGATGCGCGCACCCCGACTCCGAGGAGCCACCGTGCCTGCCGCCGCCGCCACTTCCGCCGTCGCACCGCCCTCGTTCGCCGCCCGCGCCACCTCGGTGGAGGGCTCCCCCGTACGCGAGATCCTCGCGCTCACCGAGCGCCCCGGGGTGATCTCCTTCGCCGGCGGCCTCCCCGCGCCCGAGCTCTTCGACACCGAGGGCCTGCGGGCCGCCTACGACTCCGCGTTCGCGGCGTCGGCGCGGCGCGCGCTCCAGTACTCCACCACCGAGGGCGTCCCGGAGCTCCGCGAGGCCGTCGCCGCCCGTGCCACCGCGCGCGGCCTGGCCACGGGCGCGGGCGACGTCCTGGTCACCTCGGGCTCCCAGCAGGCCCTCACCCTCATCACCGGCGCCCTGGTCGAGCCCGGGGACGTGGTGCTGGTCGAGAACCCCACCTACCTCGCGGCGCTGCAGTGCTTCGGGCTGGCCGGGGCGCGGGTGGTGCCCGTTCCGTGCGACGAGGAGGGGATCGTCCCGGACGCGCTGGCCGATCTCGTCCTGCGGGAGCGCCCGAAGCTGCTCTACACGATCCCCACCTTCCAGAACCCGACCGGCCGCACCCTGCCGGCCGCCCGCCGGGCGGCGGTCGCGGAGACCGCGGCGCGGCTGGGACTGTGGCTGGTGGAGGACGACCCGTACGGAGAACTCCGCTACGAGGGCACGGACCTCCCCTGGCTCGCCGCCCACCCGGGGGCCGAGGACCGCACGGCGCTGCTCGGCAGCTTCTCGAAGGTGATGGCGCCGGGGCTGCGACTGGGCTGGCTGCGGGCGCCCGCGGCGCTGCGCCGGGCCGCGGTGGTCGCGAAGCAGGCGGCGGACCTCCACACCTCGACCGTGGACCAGCTGGCCGCGGCCCACTACCTCGCCACGGCCGACCTGGACGCCCACGTCGCCCGGGTCCGCACGGCGTACCGCTCCCGCCGCGACGCCCTGCTGGCGAACCTCGGCGAAGCCCTCCCGGCGGGCTCCACGTGGAACCGTCCCGAGGGCGGCATGTTCGTCTGGGCGCGCCTCCCCGAGGGCCACGACGCGACGGCCCTGCTCAGGACGGCCGTCGCCCACGACGTCGCCTTCGTCCCGGGAGCCCCCTTCTTCACGGGCGTCCCGGACCCGCGCACCCTGCGCCTGTCCTTCACGACGCACACCCCGGAGGAGATCGCGGAGGGCGCCTCCCGCCTGGGCGCGGCACTGGCGGAACACCGGCTGACGGTCTAGTGCTGGAGGGCGACCTTCAGCAGCACGATCAGCGCCCCGAGCAGGAGGTTGACCGCGCCGGCGGCCGCCATCAGGCCGCGCGTGGCTCCGGCGCGGCTGGCGGCCACCATCGACCAGCCCACCTGGCCCGCCAGCGCCACGAAGAGGGCCAGCCAGGCCATCCCTCTCACTCCCAGCCCGAACAGCGGGCTGACGGCCGCGGCGAGGGCGGGCGGGACGGCGGCCTCGATGATCGGGCGTTCCTCCCTGGCCATGCCGCGGACCGCGTGCCAGCTGAGGTGGCGCACGATGCGGGCCCCGAAGAGGCGCGCGAAGACGTGCGCGGCCCAGAAGACCACACCGGTGCTGAGCAGCAGCACGACGAGGTGCAGGCGGGGAAACGTCTCGGGCACTCCGGCGCCGACCACCACGGAGGCGGCGAGCAGCGAGCCGTAGACGGCGCCGGAGTAGTCGCCGCGCGGCGCGCCGGCCTCCTCGGGCCGGGCGGAGGACCCGGTGGCACGGCCGCGGCCGTCGCGATGGGCCACTTCGGTTCGCCCTCCATTCCGCGGGGGACAGCGGGGACCCCGGATACGGCTCATTGTGGGGGCGCCCACGTGTCAGGGCATCCCGAACACTCCGGCGCCGGCGCCGCCCCGTCGGAACCGGGGACCCGAGCCGTAGGCCCACAGGCCGAGGCCGGACCGCAGGCCAAGCCTGAGGCCATCGCCGGGGACGGCCAGAGCCGGGGGCCGCAGGCCTCCGCCGGGCCGCAGGCCAGGACCGGGCCCCCGGCCAAGGCCGGGACCGGGCCCCGGCTCCCGCCAGGGCTCGCAGGACCGGAGCCCGCGGGGCCGGTGCCGGGGGCCGGAGGCCGAGCGCCAGGGCCCGCGGGGCCGGGGCCGGGCGGCCGGGGGTCGGAGGCCGGGGGATTGGGCTGGGGGCGGGTGGGGCCCTGGTGGCGGGGGGCTTCACATCGGGGCGGTGCGGTCGTACCCTGACGCACCGTCAGATCTTCCGCCCCGCCCCAGGAGGCACGGCATGCTGCTGCAAGGGAAGACCGTCATCGTCTCCGGCGTCGGGGCCGGGCTCGGGCACCAGGTGGCCGCGACCGTGGTGCGTGACGGGGGCAACGCCGTGCTCGGGGCGCGGACCGAGGCGAACCTCGCCAAGTCCGCCGCCGAGATCGACCCCGACGGCGTGCACACCGCCTACCGGACGACCGACATCTCCGACGAGGCGCAGTGCGAGGCGCTGGTCGCGCTCGCGCGGGAGCGGTTCGGCGGGGTCGACGCCGTCGTGCACGTCGCCGCGTGGGACTCGTACTTCGGCGGGATCGAGGACGCCGACTTCGGGACCTGGCAGCAGATCATCGACGTGAACCTGCTCGGCACGCTGCGGATGACCCGCGCCTGCCTGCCCGCGCTCAAGGAGAACGGCGGGTCCGTCGTCATCATCGGCACCCAGTCCGCCGTCGCCGCGCCCAACGAGGTGCAGCAGGCCGCCTACGCCGCCTCCAAGGGGGCCCTGACCTCGGCCATGTACTCCATGGCCCGGGAACTCGGCCCGCACCGGATCCGCGTCAACACCGTTCTGCCCGGCTGGATGTGGGGCCCGCCCGTGCAGGCCTTCGTCACCTTCAGCGCCCACACCGAGGGCGTGCCCGAGGCCGAGGTGCACCGGCGGCTCACCGACCGCATGGCGCTGCCCGACCTCGCCACCGACGGGGACGTGGCCGACGCCGCCGCCTTCCTCGCCTCCGACCGGGCACGGGCGATAACCGGCCAGTCGCTGCTGGTCAATGCCGGTGAGCTGATGCGATGACGCCCTCTGCCCGCGCCGACACGGATCGTATGCTCACCGCATGACCACTCCGAGTGACGCTCCGACCGGCAACGCGATGCGCCGTGCGCTCCGTCGGGCACGCGACGGCGTCGCGCTCGACGCGACCGAGGCGGCCGTACTCCTCCAGGCGCGCGGCGAGGACCTGAGGGACCTCGCCGCCTCCGCCGCACGCGTAAGGGACGCCGGGCTCGCCGCCGCCGGCCGGCCCGGTGTCATCACGTACTCCCGCAAGGTCTTCATCCCGCTGACCCGCCTGTGCCGCGACAAGTGCCACTACTGCACGTTCGTGACCGTGCCCGGCAAGCTCCGCAGGGACGGACACGGGATGTACCTCTCCCCCGACGAGGTCCTCGACATCGCCCGCAAGGGCGCGGCGATGGGCTGCAAGGAAGCGCTCTTCACCCTCGGCGACCGCCCCGAGGACCGCTGGCCCGAGGCCCGCGAGTGGCTCGACGCGCACGGATACGACGACACGCTCGCCTACGTGCGCGCCATGGCGATCCGCGTCCTGGAGGAGACCGGGCTGCTCCCGCACCTCAACCCGGGTGTCCTGTCCTGGTCGGACCTCCAGCGGCTGAAGCCCGTCGCGCCGTCCATGGGCATGATGCTGGAGACCACCGCCACCCGTCTGTGGTCCGAGCCCGGCGGCCCGCACCACGGCTCGCCCGACAAGGACCCGGCCGTACGGCTGCGGGTGCTGGAGGACGCGGGCCGCTCCAACGTCCCCTTCACCACCGGGGTGCTGATCGGCATCGGGGAGACCTACGAGGAACGGGCCGACGCCTTCTTCGAGCTGCGCCGGATCCAGCGCAGCTACCACGGCCTCCAGGAGTTCATCGTCCAGAACTTCCGCGCCAAGCCGGACACCGCCATGCGCGGCATGCCGGACGCGGAGCTGGAGGAGCTGGCCGCCGCGATCGCCGTCGCCCGGCACATCCTGGGCCCGAGCGCCCGCATCCAGGCCCCGCCGAACCTGGTGGACGGCGAGTACGCCCTGCTCATCGGTGCCGGCATCGACGACTGGGGCGGGGTCTCGCCGCTGACCCCCGACCACGTCAACCCCGAGCGTCCCTGGCCGCACATCGAGGAGCTCGCCGGGCGCACCGCGGCCGCCGGCTTCGAGCTGCGCGAACGCCTCACCGTCTACCCGGAGTTCCTGAAGCGCGGCGAGCCCTGGCTGGACCCGCGCCTGCTGCCGCACGTCCGCGCGCTCGCCGACGCGCAGACGGGCCTGGCCGACGAGTCGGCGCCGGTCGAGGGCCGCCCCTGGCAGGAGCCGGACGAGGGCTTCGCCGCCTACGGCCGCACCGACCTGCACACCGCCATCGACACCGAGGGCCGTACCGGCGACCGCCGCGAGGACTTCGACGAGGTGTACGGCGACTGGGAGGCGCTGCGGGAGATCGCGGCCCCCGGGATGGTGCCCGAGCGCATCGACACCGACGTACGGGCCGCGCTCGCGCAGGCCGCCGACGACCCGACGCGGCTCACCGACGAGCAGGCCCTGGCGCTGCTCCACGCGGACGGGCCGGCACTGGACGCGCTGTGCCGGATCGCGGACGACCTGCGCAAGTCGGTGGTGGGCGACGAGGTCACGTACATCGTCACGCGGAACATCAACTTCACCAACGTCTGCTACACCGGCTGCCGGTTCTGCGCCTTCGCGCAGCGCCGCACGGACGCGGACGCGTACACGCTCTCCCTGGAACAGGTCGCCGACCGCGCCGCCCAGGCGTGGGACGTGGGCGCGGTCGAGGTGTGCATGCAGGGCGGCATCCACCCGGACCTGCCCGGGACGGCGTACTTCGACATCGCGCGCGCGGTGAAGGAGCGGGTCCCCGGCATGCACGTGCACGCCTTCTCGCCGATGGAGGTCGTCAACGGGGCCACGCGCACGGGGATGTCCGTACGGGACTGGCTGACGGCCGCCAAGGAGGCCGGCCTGGACTCGATCCCGGGCACGGCGGCGGAGATCCTGGACGACGAGGTCCGCTGGGTCCTCACCAAGGGCAAGCTGCCGACGGCGGACTGGATCGACGTCGTCACCACCGCCCACGAGCTCGGCATCCGCTCGTCCTCCACGATGATGTACGGGCACGTGGACCAGCCGCGGCACTGGCTCGGCCACTTCCGCACGCTCGCCCGGATCCAGGAGCGCACGGGCGGCTTCACGGAGTTCGTCACGCTCCCCTTCATCCACACCAACGCGCCGGTGTACCTGGCGGGGATCGCCCGGCCGGGCCCGACGGTGCGCGACAACCGGGCGGTGACGGCGATGGCCCGGATCCTGCTCCACCCGCACATCCCCAACATCCAGACGAGCTGGGTGAAGCTGGGCGCGGAGGGCGCGGCGGAGATGCTGCGGTCCGGGGCGAACGACCTGGGCGGGACGCTGATGGAGGAGACCATCTCCCGCATGGCGGGGTCCGGTTACGGGTCGTACAAGTCCGTACAGGACCTCGTCGCGGTCGCGGAGGCGGCGGGCCGGCCCGCGAAGCCCCGTACGACGCTGTACGGGGAGGTCCCGCGGGAACGCCAGGAGGCGGCCCGCGCCTCGGACGGACACCTGCCGGAGCTGCTGCCGGTGCTGGACTGACCGCTCGCACGGGAAGGACCCGGCCGGAGTGCTCCCCGGCCGGGTGCTTCCCGGCACTGCTCGTCCGCTCAGCCGACGAGCAATTCCTTCTTGAGCCGCTTCAGCTCGCGGGCGTCGATGCCCAGGCCGTCCTTCAGGTAGTGGTCGAAGGAGCCGTACTGCGCCTTGACCTCGTCGTAGCCGGAGTTCAGGTACTCGGGGCGGACGTCGAGCATCGGCTTGTAGACGGCGGCCTGCGGGGCGGGCAGGCGGGAGAGGATCGCGTCGTTGGCGGCCTTGCGGTAGTCGTTGCTGGCCAGGTAGTCGGCCATCACGGTCTCGCCGGGGACGCCGAGGGCGGTGAGCAGGGCGGCGTTCGCCCAGCCGGTGCGGTCCTTGCCGGCGGTGCAGTGGAAGAGGGCCGTCCGGGCGTCGTCGTTGCGGATGCCGTCGAAGACCCGCGTGTAGGCCTTCTTGCCGCCCTCGCCGCTGACCATGGCCTTCTCGGCGTCGATCATGGCCTTGACGGCCTCGTCGGGGGTCTTGGGCAGGGTCTGGAACGAGCCGGAGCCCGCGAAGACGTCGGCGACGACGTAGGTGGCGCCGGCCGGGACCTTGTCGGCGTCCTTGGTGCGCTCGTCCTGCGTGCGCAGGTCGAAGACGGTCTTGACGCGCAGGCGCTGGAGCTTGGCCAGGTCGTTCGCGGTCAGCTTGTCGAGGGCGTCGGAGCGGTAGGCCTCGCCCATCTTGACCCACTGGCCGGTGGTGGTGCGGTAGCCGCCGGCGTCGCGGAAGTTGACGGCGCCTTCCAGCTTGACGAGGCGGTCGGCGAGGCGCAGGCCCTCGCCGCGCTCGGGGTCGAAGTCGAACCACTGTCGGTCGGCGGCGGGCAGCCCGGTGACGACGGCCTCGCCCTTGGCCCCGCCCTGGGCGACGACCTTGCCGTTCGCCTTGATCCGGACGTGCCGGGTGCCGGTGGCACTCCATTTGAGGGTGTACGAACCGCCGGCGCCGGCGGTGACGGAGGCCTCGGTGAAGGGGATGGAGGACCGGCCGTTGTCGTGGTGGTGGCCGGACCAGGGGAGCTCCCAGCCGGCGGAGGCGGCGGAGGCGGCGGAGGCGGGGACCGCGACCAGGGAGGCGGTGAGGGCGGAGGCGACGGCGGTCGCGGCGAGGAGGGCCTTCTTCATGCCGCCGAGACTGGGCGGCCGCGGGAAACCGCCGATGAACGAGACGTGGCCGGGACCGGCCGAGTCCACGACGAGTGGCAAAACGTGCCATCGGCCAGGTCGCGGCCGGAAGTGTTCGCTTTCCGGCCGTTCTCCCCTCGCTTCCGCGCCGCTGGGCACACTCGTTCCGGATTCGATCGGACGTGTCCACTACAGTGCGGGTTCGCGTGCGCGGCGGGAGGCCTGTGAGCCGGGGGTGGATGAAGTGATCGGTACGAACGGCACGAGGAACGACGACCCCGGCCCGGAACCGGCCCCCACGGGCGCCCCGGCGCACCTGCCGGCAGCGGCCCTGCCGGGCGGCCCCGCACCCGACCCGGCCGCGGCCGCCGCGCACCCCGCGGGAGCAGCCCCACCGGGCGCCACCCCCCTCGCCCCCGCGAGCCCGCCCGTGCCCGGAGCCGCCCCCGCCGGGAGCCAGGCGGCCCTGACCCCGCCGACCGGCACACCGACCGTCCCGGCGGCCCCCGCCACCGCGGCGACCCCGCCCGACGGCACGCCCGCCGCGGGCGTCCGCCCGACCGGGAGCACCCCGCCCCGCCCAACCGCCGCCCCCGCAGGCCAGGCGGCCCAGACCCCGCCGGGCGGCACCGCGGCCGCCGTCCACCTCGCGGCAGCGACCCCGCCCGACGGCACGCCCGTGCCCGGGGCCGCCCCCGCCGCGGGCCAGGCGGCGCCGACCCCGGCCGGGGGCACCGCGGCCGGGGCGGCGGCCCGTACGGCCAACCGGGCCGGCGCCACCGGCACCGCCACCGGGCTGTGGGGCCGGGCCGAGCAGCAGGACTTCCGCAGCCGGGTCCGCGGCACGCTCCTCGGCGCCGCCATCGGCGACTCCCTCGGCGCGCCCCTCGCCGGGCTCACCCTCCCCGCCATCCGCGAGGCACACGGCCCGCACGGCCTCGTCGAACCCGCCCCCGCGCACGGCCGCCGCGGCGCCGTCACCGCCGCGACCCAGCTCACCCTCTTCACCGTCGACGGACTCGTACGGGCCCACGTACGCCGTGACACCGGCGCCTGGCACCCGCCCACCGACATCCACCGCGCCCACCGCCGCTGGTGGGCGACCCAGAACGAGTGGGGCCCCGACGAGCGCCGCAAGGACAATGGCTGGCTCGCGCAGCAGGAGTGGCTCTATGTCCGCCGCGCCCCCGACCGCGCCTCCCTCACCGGCTTCGCTGACGACACCCTCGGCACCCTCGAACGCCCCAAGAACCCCACCGCCCAGGACGCGGCGGCCGCCGCCCGCTCCGCCCCGTTCGGCCTGCTCGTCGGCTGGGAGCCGGCCCTCGTGCTGCAGCTCGGCGTCGAATGCGCCGCCCAGAGCCACGGACACTCCACCGCGTACCTCGCCGCCGGCGCCTTCGCCGTCATCGTGCACGGCCTGACCCGCGGCGACTCCCTCGACTCCGCCGTCCAGCGCGCCCTCGGCCTGCTCGGGGCCCGCCCCGGGCACCAGCCCGTCACCGACGCCCTCCAGCGCGCCCTGTCCGCCGTCACCCGCGGCGCGCCCGGCCCCGAGACGGTCGAGGCACTCTCCCCCGGCGACGGCCGCACCGCCGACGAGGTCCTCGCCACCGCGGTGTACTGCGCCCTCGTCGCCGAGGACATCCCGCACGGCCTGCGCCTCGCCGTCAACCACGGCGGCGACTCCCCCGCCGCCGGCGCCCTGACCGGGGCCCTCCTCGGCGCCCAGCACGGCGAGACCGCCCTCCCGGCCGCCTGGCTCGCCGGCCTCGAAGGCCGCGCCACCCTCCTCGAACTCGCCGACGACTTCGCCCTGGAGATGACCCAGGGCCCGAGCCTCCACGGCCCCTCCGCCACCGGTGCCGGTGCCGTCACCGACAGCCCCTGGCTGTCCCGCTACCCCGCGCACACGACCTGACGCCCCCTCAACATTCGCACGTCCAGCCCGTACCGTTACGTCGACTCCCACGTCTCGGAGGTGCCAGCACATGCGGATCGCCACGACCGTCTTCCTGACCGACCGCACCGTCCCGCCCGTTCGCCTGGCCCGTGCCCTCGAGGAGCGCGGCTTCTCCGGCCTCTACCTCCCCGAGCACACCCACATCCCGGTCAGCCGCGTCAGCCCCGCCCCCATGGGCGGCGAGCTCCCGGAGATGTACGGCCGCACGCTCGACCCCTTCGTCGCCCTCGGCCAGGCCGCCGCCGTGACCGAGCGGCTGCACCTCGGCACCGGCATCACCCTCGTCGCCCAGCACGACCCCATCGCCCTCGCGAAGCAGGTCGCCACCCTCGACCACCTCTCCGGCGGCCGCGTCACCCTCGGCATCGGATACGGCTGGAACGTCGAGGAGGCCGCCGACCACGGCGTCGAATGGCGCACCCGCCGCGAACTGGTCCGCGACCGGATGGCCCTGATGCGCGCCCTGTGGGCGCCCGAGCCGACCGCGTACGTGGGCGAGTACTCCTCCGTCCAGGCGAGCGAGGCCCACCCCAAGCCGGTCCAGCCGGCCCGCGAACTCGCCCCCGGCACCCCCCTCCACGGCCCCCGCACCATGATCGGCGGCGCGCCGGGCCCGAAACTGTTCGCCGCCATCGCCGACCACGCCGACGGCTGGCTCCCCATCGGCGGCCGCGGCCTGACGGAGTCCCTGCCGGTCCTGCGCCAGGTCTGGGAGACGGCCGGCCGCGACCCGAAGTCCCTCCAGGTCGTCCCGTACGCCGTCCAGCCGACTCCGGGCAAGCTGAGCCACTACGCCGACCTGGGCATCGAGGAGGTCGTCCTCCAGCTCCCGTCGGCCGGGGAGGCGGAGATCCTGCGGGCGCTGGACGACTTCGCGCAGTATTTGTGAGGCGAACCGGCCCGCTGATCGCCTCGGTCAGCCGAGGATCCGGCGCACGGGCTGACCGGTAATGCGGGCGATGGTCTCGAAGTCGGCGTCCTGGTGGAGGACCGTCAGCTTGTGCTGCTGCGCGATCACCGCGACGAGAAGGTCGACCGGACTCGCGCACTGGTGACATCCCTCATCCGCCAGGCGCTGCTGAAGATCAGAGGTTTCCTCCCACGCGGAGTCTCGGGCCACGAAGTAGGGGAACGTCTCCCGGAGCAGGCCGTCTGCCTCGTAGTAGGCCGGACGGCCTCCCACTGCACGCAGAAACTCTTGCCGCACCGGTTCGCAGAGCCCCACGACCCCGGAGGTGACCACTTCGTCCCACACAGGACTGCCCTGCCCCCGGTAGAACCGGACGAGTGCGCTGGTGTCGATGAGGAAGCTCTCACTCACGCGACCGATCGTCCTCCTGGCCCGTTCTCGGCCTCGGCGTCGTCACCCTCGATCTCGGAGAAGTCGATCTCACCGTCGGACACCAACTGCCGCATGCGGGCCACCGCTGCGGCTCTGCGACGCCGGTCGGCAATCTCCCGCAGCGCGGCGTTCACGGTGTCCCGCTTCGTCGTAGTGCCGAGATGCCGGGCGGCTTCCGCCAAGGCCTCGTCGTCCAGGTCGATCACGGTCCGGGACATGATGACCTCCAAGGCGCGTATATACGATCCACAAAAAAGATATCACCGGCAGCTCAGCTCCGCCCACACCGTCTTGCCCATCAGCCGGTCCTGGACACCCCAGACGGCGAGCGCGTCCACGATCCGGAGCCCATAGCCCTCCTCGGCCTGATACGCATGCGGCCGCACCACCGGCCGGCGGTCCCCCCGCGCGTCCGACACCTCGACACGGAGGACACCCTCCAGCAACACCATCGTTTCTTCCTGAGCCGACCGGGTGGCCCAGCGGATCACCGTGCATGATCCGGGAAGTCCAGACGTGGCGGCCTCGCACTTCCTCGCCACCAGTGTCACAGCCACCGCTGCCGCCCTGGACGACCCCAAGCCCGCGCAGTCAGTCCGTCTCCGTCCCTGCCGGAGGGTTCGACTATGCGAGCGTCAACGCGCGCCGCATGGGCGGTCGTCGTCTGTACCGTCCCCTAGCCGTCCCAGCCCAGGATGAGCCGCAGACGCCGGACAGAGAGGAGCGCGCAGCGATCGTTGGCGGCTCATGTCCAGCCCCAATCGACCGTGGACGCCGTCAGGGCGAAGCGCGTAGCGATCTGGGGCGTGTCCAGCCCAGGACGGGTCGCAGACGCCGTCGGTGAGGAGCGCGTAGCGATTTGGGGCGCCCTTCCTGCCGGTCAGGCTCTTGTGGCCGAGGTGGGGAGGGGTCTCGGCCGCCTGCCCGGCCCGCAGGGCGAACAGGCGGGCCCGGGGAGGGGCTCGGCCCGCCCCCACCGCCTCGCGCATCGCTGACCGCCCCGTTTATCTGCTCTTCCGCCCGGCCCGTTCTTTTGGGGGTTTCCCGGCAGTCCTTGTCTTTCCGTGGCGGGACGGCCTGTCAAGGGTCGCCGCAGGCGATCGCGAAGCGACGCGACCGCAGGGAGCGCCCTTGACAGGGCGGCCCGACGCGGAAGGACTATGGGACTGACGGGAAACCCCCAACCCTTCCTCGCTCCCGACCAGCCGGGGCACCGACCGCCCCACCCCCGGCCCGCAGGCGCGGCCCGCGGGGGGAAAAGCCCCGCCCGCCCGCACCCCCCACCCCGTACCCTGCCCGCATGATCACTCCCAGCACCCACATCCGCGTCGCGCGGCCCTCCCTCGATCTCGAGGCCGCCGAGAGGTTCTACGTCGACGGGCTCGGGCTCGACGTCCAGTGGCGGTCCGCCTCCACCGCGCCCGGGGAGCACGATCTGCTGATGGTCGGGCCCGCCGGGGGCGGCTGGCACTTCGAGTTGACCCGCGACGCCGCCAACCCGACCACCCCCGCCCCCACCGTCGAGGACCTCTTCGTGGTCTACCTCGGTGAAACCCCCGACGAGGCCCTGGTGCAGCGGCTCGTCGAGCACGGCGGTACCCGGGTCGCCTCGCACAATCCGTACTGGGACGAGTGGGGCGTCACCATCGAGGACCCGGACGGCTACCGCCTCGTGCTGTCCTCCCGTACCTGGGGATAGTCCCGCATCACGACGCCTCCGCCTCCCAGAACTGCGACAGTGCCGCCTCCCTGTACGGCTGCGGCGTCACGCTCAGGTCGCCCGCGAAGGGGCGGTCCAGGGCGACGACCAACAACAGACTGAAGCCGATCAGCCCGGCCACCGCCGCCACGAACAGCAACTGCATCTTCAGGCTGCGCAGTCCGAACAGGAAGGTGAGCGGGATGATCACCAACGCGCCCCCGTACACCAGCACTTGCAGCAGGACCGGCAGTGAGGTCTCGGCCATGGAGATGCGGGCCCGGCGCTGCGCGGCCACGTCGTTGACGCGGCTGACGGCCTCGGCGTAGAAGGTTTCGGCGCGGGGCCCGCTCGGCTCGTACGCCTGGAGGGCCGCGTACAGGTCACGGGTCTGGACGGACGTGGCGTCGTAGCTCGGCCGCCCGTCGCGCATCAGCGGCCACTGGACCTCGACGACGGCGTGCGCGTAGGCGCCCACGGCCCGGTTGATGCGCACGCGGTCGGCCGCCGGGAAGGTGTCGGCGCTGCGTACGACCAGCGCCAGGTCGGTCGCCTCGGTGGCGACGATGTTCTCGGTGTTCTCCAGCTGCGTCCACAGGGTGACGACGACGAACGCGAGGATGATGCCGTAGATCGCGCCGAACATGCCGAGCGCGATCCCGACCATCTCGTTGTGGTCGCCGCTCGCGAGGTGCGGGAAGCGGCGGCGGGCGGCGACGCTGCCGGCGACGGCGAGGCCGGTGATGCCGCCGACGAGGAGCACCGCGATGACGAGCGTGCTGAGGTTGTTGAGCAGCCATAGGATCATGCGTTGCTCAACGACCGGCCTCCCCCGGAGGCAGCAGGGTGTGCGGGCTGAGCAGCCGATCCGGGTCCAGGGCCGCCTTGACCGAGCGCATCACGGCGATGTCGGCGGCCGACCGGGTCAGGTGCAGGTAGCGGGACTTGGCCCGGCCGATGCCGTGTTCGGCGCTGATGCTGCCGCCCGCCTCCGCGACCCGGCGCAGCACTGTCTCCGTCACCGGTTCCTCGTCGTCGGGGGTGACGTCGAGGAGGTTGACGTGGACGTTGCCCTCCGCGAGGTGTCCGAAGACGTACGGCCGGGCCCGGCCGGCCAGCAGTCCGGGCAGGTCCGCGACGAACCGCGGTAGGTCGGTGAGGGGCACGGTGACGTCGAGCTTGAGGGGGATCCCCTCGGCGTTGACGGACTCGGTGTGCCGCTCGCGGTAGGCGGCGAGGCGGTGGCGCTCCGGGGCACGCCGGCCGACGGCCACGTCCCGTACGTCGTCCGCCGCCTGCTCCAGCAGCGCGGCGAGTTCCTCGGCGGGGTCGTGCCGGGCCGCGCACTCCACCAGCACGTACACGGGGTGTCCGGTGCGGAAGGGCGCGGGCAGGCGGGCGTGCTTCAGGACGAGGGCCAGGCCCTCGGCGGTGAAGAACTCGGCGAGTTCGAGGGATTCGAGCCCCCGCAGGACCGCCAGCACTCGGACGGCGGCCGCGAGCGAGTCGAGGGCGAGCAGGGCGGTGACCCGCTCGGGCAGCTCCGGGACCAGGCGCAGCCGCGCCCGGGTGATGACGGCGAGGGTGCCCTCGCTGCCGGCGAGGAGGCCCGTCAGGTCGTAGCCGGTGTTGTCCTTGGGGAGCCCGGCGAGCCGGTCCAGGACGCTGCCGTCGGCGAGTACGGCCTCGACCCCGGCGACGTTGGCGCGGGTGGTGCCGTGGCGGACGACGCGCTCGCCGCCCGCGTTGGTCGCGATCATGCCGCCGAGGGTGGCCGAATCCCGGGAGGCCAGGTCGACGCCGAAGTCCCAGCCGTACGGGCGGACCCGGCGCTGCAGCTCCGCCAGTGCGGTGCCCGCGCCCACCGTCACCTGGCGGGCGTCGGCGTCGACGGGGCCGATCGTGTTCAGCCGGCGCAGTGACAGCACGACCTCGGTGCCGGAGCCGGTGGGGACGCTGCCGCCGACGAGTCCGGTGTTGCCGCCCTGCGGGACGACGGGGGCCCCGGCGTCCCGGCAGAGCCGGAGCGTCCGCGCGACCTGGGCGGTGTCGGCGGGCCGGACCACCAGGCGGGCGCGGCCGGTGTAGCGGCCGGTGAAGTCGGTCTCGTACGAGGCCCGCAGGCCCGGGTCGGTCAGCACGTGGGCGTCTCCGACGACGGCGGCGAGGTGCCGGACGAGCCGGTCGCGGTCCACGGGGTCCGCCGGGTCCAGCGGTGATCGGTGCTGCGGCTCGCTCATGATCCACACGTTAGGCCGGTGTCCGGTCGGCGACCAGCCCGGCCTGCGCCATGCGCTCGCCCGCCGCCACCCCGGCCCTGCGCGCGTGCGCGCGGGGGTGGGCCCGGCGCCGTGTCGGGCCGGGGAGGAGGGCCGGGGCGGCCGGCGGGGGCGGGTCAGCGGACCTTGGGGGCGCTGGGCAGCCCGGCGGACAGTGCTCCGCCGGCGCCGGCGAGGGAGGCGTCGGTGGCCTTGGTCGCGGATCCGGCGGCCTGGGTGGTGACGCCCACGGCGGTCTTGGTGTCCTGGACGGCCTGCGCGGGGTGGTCGACGATGTCGCCGACGCGCTCGGTGAGCGGGACGCCGTGGGGCATCCCGTCGGCGTGCGCGGCGACGGGGGTGAGTGCGAGGGCGGCGCCGCCGGAGAGGACCAGGGCGGCGAGGGTGCGCTTCATGGCATTCATGCCCAACCCAACGACCCCGCCGCGCCCGTGGTCACCGCCCGGCCCCACATTGGAGTGATCCGGCCGTCCTTCAGGAACCAGCCTCATAACACTTGCGTAATATGCCGCACCGGTCATACTCGGAGGGGAAGGCCAGTGGACTGGGATGTGATCATCGTGGAGCCTGCTCTTTCCTGGCTGCACACACTGCGTCAAGACGATCGGCCGACGCTCATCCAGATCAGCAAGGCCATCACGGCGCTGCGGCAGGAGGGCCCGGCCATGGGGCGCCCTCTCGTCGACACCGTCAAGGGGTCCCGGCTGGCGAACCTCAAGGAACTGCGCCCCGGGTCGAGCGGAGACAGCGAGGTGAGGCTGCTGTTCGTCTTCGACCCGCTGAGGCGCGCGGTCTTTCTCGTCGGCGGGAACAAGGCAGGCAACTGGCACGGCTGGTACCGCTCTGCGATCCCCAGGGCCGAGCAGGCGTACGAGCAATACCTGACGCAATCGGAGGAGGAAACGCCATGAGCCAGACGCCCGACCGCCCGACCCGGGCCGCACGCTGGGACGAGCTGGTCGAGGAATTCGACTTCTCTCCCGCCGAGCGGGCCGAGATCGACCGGGGCGCGGCGGAGATGATCGCCGTCGTCCGCGCGCACCGGCTGGCGGAGGTGCGCAAGCGGCAGCACACCACTCAGGTTCAGGTCGCGCAGGCCATGGGCGTCACTCAGGCCCGGGTCTCGCGGATCGAGAACGGTGAGCTGGAACGGAGTGAGGTCGAGACCCTCGCCGCCTACGTCCGCGCCCTGGGCGGCAGGCTGAAGATCGTCGCCGAGTTCGGCGACGAGCAGTACGTCCTGGGCTGACTCCATGAGCGCGCCACCCCGCCGACGCCCGCGGCCCCGGATCGGGGGATCGGTCCGGGGTCGCGGGGATGGCTCGGGTGGGGTGGGGGTGGGCGGGCGGTCAGTCCTCGACGATCAGGGAGGGGGTGGACTTCGTCAGGACCTGGCCGCGGAAGAAGGCCGGGCTGCGGCGTTCCGTGACGAACATGATGACCAGGCCGAGGGCCAGCAGGCCGACGCCGATGACGAAGACGCTGCCGACGCCGAAGACGTCGGAGCCGGAGCCGTAGGCCGGGTTCCAGGCGTCGATCAGGGTCTTGCCGAAGACTCCGGCCAGCAGCAGACCGCCCAGGACCGGGAAGACGCCCTTGAAGAACAGGTCCCGGGCGGAGCGGCGCAGCTCGCCGCGGAAGTACCAGGCGCAGGCGAACGCCGTCAGCGAGTAGTAGAAGCAGATCATCAGGCCGAGCGCGAAGATCGTGTCCGTGAGGACGTTCTCGCTGACCAGGGTCATGATCGTGTAGAACGCGCCGGTGGCGACGCCCGCCATGACGGTGGCGCGGCCCGGGGTCTTGAACCTCGGGTGGACCCTGGCGTAGGAGGGCGGCAGCGCCTCGTACGTCGACATGGCGAGGACCGTACGGGCCACCGGGATGAAGGTGGTCTGCAGGGACGCGGTGGCGGAGGCCAGGACGGCGACGAAGAGCAGGATGCCGAGCACCGGGCCCATCACCGGGCCGGCGAGGGCCGCGAAGACGTTGTCGGAGGTGTCCGGGTTGCCGAGGCCGAGGCCCTTGTCGCCGGAGCCGACGGCCATCTGGGCGGCGACGCCGGTGGCCAGGTACGAGCCGACCAGGACGACCATCGCGACGAGGGCGGCGCGGCCCGGGGTCTTGGCGGAGCCGGTGGTCTCCTCGTTGGTGGCCAGGCACGCGTCCCAGCCCCAGTACATGAAGATCGAGAGGGAGAGACCGGCGGTGAAGGCCTGCATGGACTCGACCGCGAAGGGGTTCATCCAGGACCAGGAGAAGTCCAGGCCGGTGTCGAAGGTGCCGGCGGAGGCCTTCTGGAGGGCCATCGCGACGAAGACGGCGAGCACGACGAGCTGGAGGCCGACCAGGGTGTACTGGACGCCCTTGGTGGCGGTCATGCCGCGGTAGCTGATCGCGGTGGCGGTGGCGATCAGGGTCAGGCAGGTGGCGATGTGGACGAGCTTGTTGTCGTCCAGGGCGGCGATCGACGGATTGCCCGTGATCTCGCCGGCCAGCAGCCAGAAGTAGGAGGTGGCGACGCCGGCCAGGTTGGAGAGCACGATGATCGTGGCGATCACCAGGCCCCAGCCGCACATCCAGCCGATCCGCGGGCCGAAGGCCTTGACCGTCCAGGTGAAGGAGGTGCCGCAGTCCGGCATGGCCTTGTTGAGCTCGCGGTACGCGAAGGCGACCAGGAGCATCGGGAGGAAGCCGGCGAGGAACACCGCGGGCATCTGGACGCCGACCTCGCCGGCCGTGGAGCCGAGGGTCGAGGTCAGGCAGTAGACGGGGGCGACGGTGGAGACGCCGATGACGGCGCTGCCCACCAGGCCGACGGATCCCTTGCCGAGGCCTTTGCCGCGCACGTCGCCCTCGCCCTGGGCGACGCCGCCTACCGTGTCTCCGGCCCGGGGCCGTACGTCCAGCTGAGTCATGGGTCAGGACGTTAGATGCTGCGCATTCCATATCTGGAGGGTTTGAGTCCGGATCCAGGACGAGCCAAGCCCCTTTGAACCTTGAGATCAAGACACTTCACCGGCATGTAATACAAGGTTCATCCAGGCATTCATCCCCAGATCGACAGGTGCCGGACAGCGGGTTCCGGTATGCGGAAACCGCACCTCTGCCCCTTTTGTTCGCTTTCAAACTTTCCCGTGTGACTGCGGTCACTCCTCCCTTGCCCGGATCCGGTCGTGAACCGGGCCGGCCGGGTCGGCCGGCCCGGTCGGCCCGGGGTCCGGGGTCCGGGGTCCAGGGGCTACGCCGTCCAGACGATCGACTGCATCTCGCTGTACGCGTGCAGCGCGTACGAGCCCACGTCGCGGCCCACGCCGCTGCGCTTGAAGCCGCCGAACGGGGCCTCCATGTTGCGGCCGATGGTGTTCACCCCGACCCCGCCCGCCCGCAGCCGCCGGGCCACGCGGAACGCCCGGGCCGGGTCCCCGGACCACACGTAGCTGAGCAGGCCGAAGTCGCTGTCGTTGGCCAGCCGGACCGCCTCGTCCTCGTCCCCGTCGAAGGGGACGACCACGACGACCGGGCCGAAGATCTCCTCGCGGACCACCCGCATGTCGTTCGTGCAGTCGACGAGGAGGGTCGGGGCCACGTAGAAGCCCTTGCCGCCCTCACCGACGACCGGGCGCTCCCCGCCGTGCGCGAGGCGCGCGCCCTCCTTCTTCCCCAGTTCGATGTAGGACTCCACGCGGTCCCGGTGCGCCGCCGAGATCACCGGGCCCACCACTGTGCCGCGCTCCCTCGGGTCGCCGACCTTCATGAAGGCCAGGTAGCCGGTGAGCTTCTCGATCAGCCGGTCGTAGACCGCCCGGTGGGCGATCACCCGCGTCGGGGCCGTGCAGATCTGGCCGGAGTAGAAGGAGAAGGTGGTGCCGATGCCCATCACCGCCGCGTCCAGGTCGGCGTCCTCCAGGACGATCGCCGCGCCCTTGCCGCCCAGTTCCATCAGCTGCCGCTTCATCGTGCGGCCGCAAACCTCGGCGATGCGCTGCCCGACGGCCGTCGAGCCGGTGAAGGACACCATGTCCACGTGCGGGGAGTCGACCGCGGCCTCGCCGACCTCGACCGACTGCCCGTTCACCACGTTGACCACGCCCGCCGGGACCCCGGCCTCCGCGAGCGCCTCGGCCATCTTGAACACCGACAGCGGGTCCTGCGGGGCCGGTTTCACGACCACCGTGTTGCCCATGGCCAGGGCCGGGGCCACCTTGCCCGCCGGGTTCGCCCACGGGTTGTTGTACGAGGTGATGCAGGTGACCACGCCGACCGGCTGGCGCACCTCCAGCGCGCCCAGCACGGACGCCTTCCCCATCGGGCCGGCCTCGGTGACCTGGGGCGGCAGCCCGCGCTCGACCGGTTCGAGGGCGCCCTTGGCGTACCGCCGGAAGCGGGTGACGCCGACGCCGACCTGCATGCCGCGCGCGATGCCGGTCGGGGCGCCCGTCTCGGCCTGGGCGAGGGCCGCCCACGGTTCGAACTCGCGCTGCATGATGTCGGCGGCCCGGTCGAGGATCGCCGCCCGCGCCTCGGGCGTCGTACGGGACCAGCTCTCGAAGGCCCCGGCGGCGGCGCGGGCCGCCTCCGCGACCTGTCCGCGCGAGGCCTCGGGGGCCAGGCCGACGACGGATTCGTCCGCCGGGTCGATCACCTCGTAGTGGCCGCCGTCGGGCTCCACCCACTCGCCGCCGATGTACAGCTTCTGCGCCCCGCTCATCGCGTGCTCACCGTCCTCGTGTCCCGGCCCGACCGGAGCACGATGCCCGGTACGGCCCCCGTCACCCGGTCGTCGCGGATGGTCTCCACGCCGTTGACCCGGACCGAGACGATGCCGATGGCCCGGGAGTCCAGCCGCGGGCTGTCGCCGGGCAGGTCGTGGACGAGGGTCGCGGGTCCCGCCTCGATGCGCTCGGGGTCGAAGAGGACCAGGTCCGCGTGGTAGCCCTCGGCGATGCGGCCGCGTTCGCGCAGCCCGAACAGCTGCGCCGGGTCGTCGGTGAGCATCCGTACGGCCTGCTCCAGCGACACCAGCTTGCGGCCGCGCAGGCAGTCGCCGAGGAAGCGGGTGGTGTAGGGGGCGCCGCACATGCGGTCCAGGTGCGCGCCGGCGTCGGAGCCGCCGAGCATGACGTCCTCGTGCTGCCAGGTCTCGGCGCGCAGGGCCCAGGTCGCCGGGTCGTTGTCGGTGGGCATGGGCCACAGGACGGTGCGCAGGTCGTCGTTGGCACAGATCTCGACGAGGCACTGGAAGGCGTCCTGGCCGCGTTCGGCGGCGATGTCGTTGACGACTCGGCCGGAGAGGCCCTCGTTCTCCTTGCTGTACGTGTCGCCGATGACGTACCGGCCGAAGTTGGCGAGGCGCCGGAAGACGCCGGCCTCCTTGCTGTCGGCGCGGCGCAGCATCTCGGCGCGTACGTCCGGGTCGCGGAGCTTCGCGATCCGTTCGGGTACGGGCAGGCCGAGGACCTCGCCCCAGCCGGGGATGAGGTTGAGCGCGCAGAACGTGCCGAGGGACATGTTCATGGGTGTCAGGATCGGCATGGTGAGGGCGACGATCCGGCCGCCGGCCTTGCGGGCGCGCTCGCTGGGGATCAGCTGGCGCGGCACCCGCTCGGGGACGGCGGCGTCGATGGTGAGGACGTTCCAGTTCAGGGGCCGGCCGGCGGCCGCGCTCATCTCGACGAAGAGGTCGATCTCCTCGTCGGAGAACTGGTCGAGGCAGCCGGCGACGATCGCTTCGAGCTGGGTGCCCTCGTGTTCTGCGACCGCTTTCGACAGGGCGAGGAGTTCGGCGGGGTCGGCGTGCCGGGAGGGGACGGGGGCGCCGTCGCCGTCGGAGTGCGTGGAGGACTGGGTGGTGGACAGTCCCCAGGCGCCGGCGTTCATGGCGTCGTGGAGCAGGTCGAGCATCTGCTGCAGTTGCTCGGGGGTGGGTTTGCCGCCGACGGCGGCCTCGCCCATGACGTGGCGGCGCAGGGCGCAGTGGCCCACCATGAAGCCGGCGTTGACGGCGATGCGGCCGTCGAGCGCGTCGAGGTACTCGCCGAAGGTGGACCAGGTCCAGTCGACGCCCTCCTCCAGGGCCGCCAGGGCCATGCCCTCGACCTTGCTCATCATGCGGCGCGTGTAGTCGGCGTCCTCGGGGCGGGCCGGGTTGAGCGGGGCCAGGGTGAAGCCGCAGTTGCCGCCGGCGACGGTGGTGACGCCGTGGTTCATGGAGGGGGTGGCGTACGGGTCCCAGAAGAGCTGGGCGTCGTAGTGCGTGTGCGGGTCGATGAAGCCGGGGGCGAGGACGAGTCCGGTGGCGTCCTCGGTGGTGCGGGCCTCTTCGGTGACGGTGCCGATGGCGACGATACGGCCGTCGCGTATGCCGAGGTCTGCGACGCGGGCGGGGGCGCCGGTGCCGTCGACGACGGTCGCGCCCTTGATGACGTGGTCGAGCATGACGTCCCTTCTCCGTTGCGTTGCCGTTTGCCGGCCGGCGGGGTGTGCCGGGTGCGGGTGCGGCGCCGTTGCCGGGGGCTCCGCCCCCGCGCCCCCGCGCCTCAAACGCCGGCGGGGCTGGGTGGTGTCCCCGGCCCGGGGCGGGTGGTGGCAGGTGTGGGGGAGCGGGGGCGCGCAGGGGCGTCCCCGCAGGAGGAGCGCGCAACCACGCTCAGGGGTCTTGCTGCGGCCGCAGGCGCGACGACGAGGAGTCGCCCCGGAGGGACCCCGCGGACCGACCCGCACCTCCGAAGCCCCCGGCCGGGGAAAACCAGCCCCGTCGGCGATTGAGGCGCGGGGCCCGGGGCGGAGCCCCGGCAACGGCGCCGCACGGGCGGACGACCCCGGCGGACCTGCGGCCGGGGCACGGGGGCCGCGGGGCCCGGGGCAGAGCCCCCGGAGCGGCGCCGCACAGGACCTGTGGACCCCGGCCGGTGGCCGCCCGGCCGGGGTCGGTGCGGGGCGGCGGTCCGGGAAGACGCCGCCCCGTTCCCCCGCCGGGTCAGACGGCCTGGCGGAAGCGGGTCGTGCGGTGGACCGGGTCCGTGTCGATCTCCGGGATCACGTGCTCGCCGATCAGCTTGATCGTGGTCATCGTGTCCTCGTACGAGACGCCGGTCGGCAGGCCGAAGGACAGCTGGTCCGCGCCCGCCTGCTCCCAGCGCTTGCACTGGGCCTTCACCTCGGACGGGTCACCGCAGATCAGCAGTTCCTCGGCGATCAGGAGCTCGATGATCTCCGCGTTGTACTCGGGCAGGGTCTCGGGCCACTCCGGGATGGCCTCCGGCCGCGGGAAGGTGTCGTGGTAGCGGAACACCAGCGACTGGAAGCGGTTCATGTTGGCGTTGACGGCGATCTCGACGGCCTTGTCGTGCGTCTCGGCGCAGATCGCGGTGGAGGTGACCATCACGTTGTCGTTGACGAAGGCGCCGATGGCCTTCGCCTCCCGGATGGCCGTCTTGTACTGGTCGAGGACCCACTCCATGTCGGAGACCTTCTGCACGCTGAAGCCCAGCACGCCGAGGCCCTTCCTGGCGGCCATCGCGTACGAGGACGGGGAGCCCGCCGCGTACCACATGGCCGGGTGCGCCTTCCCGTACGGCTTGGGGAAGACCTTGCGCGGCGGGAGCGACCAGTGCTTGCCCTGGAACCCCTCGTACTCCTCCTGGAGGAACATCTTGGGGAACTCCGCGATGGTCTCCTCCCAGATCTCCTTGGTGCCGTTCATGTCCTCGATGCCCGGGAGGAAGCCGAGGATCTCGTGGCTGCCGGCGCCGCGGCCGGTGCCGAATTCGAAGCGGCCCTTGGAGAGGTGGTCGAGCATGGTGACCTTCTCGGCCACCTTCACCGGGTGGTTGACCGGGGCGAGCGGGTTGAAGATGCCGGAGCCGAGGTGGATGCGCTCGGTGGCGGCGGCGAGGTAGCCGAGGAACACCTCGTTCGCCGACAGGTGCGAGTACTCCTCCAGGAAGTGGTGCTCGGAGGCCCAGGCGTACTTGAAGCCGGACTTGTCGGCCTGGATGACGTACTCGGTCTCCTCCAACAGTGCCTTGTGCTCGGCCTGGGGGTCGACCTTGGATCGCGCCTCAGGCACGTATCCCTGCACGAAGAGCCCGAATTCCAAGGGGGTTCACCGTCCTTTGGTTTCTGACGTTGCGTCAGATCTTGATGCCACGACTGTTCCACCGCGAGGGCGGGAGCGTCAATACCTGACGCCCCATCAGATAGGGCTAGAGGATGCTGACGCCCGCCATCCAGCCGCCGTCGATCACGAACGGCTGGCCGGTGATGTACGAGGAGTCCTCGCTGGTCAGGAAGAGCGCGAGCTTGGCGATCTCCTCGGGCTGCCCCACCCGCCCCATCGGCACCACGCGCTGGTAGAGCTCCGCCATGGCGTCGCGGGCCTCCTGGGGCAGGTCCGCCGGGTCCGTGTTGCCGGGGGTGGCCATCGCGGTGTCCACGGCCCCCGGGCACATCGCGTTGACCCGGATCTTCTTCGCCGCCAGCTCCAGCGCGGCCACCCTGGTCAGGCCCAGGATCGCCGCCTTGGTGGCCGCGTACGTGCCGACGTAGGCCATGCCCGTCAGGCCCGTGTACGAGGAGGTGTTGACGATCGTGCCGCCGCCGGCCGCCTCGATCTCGGGGGCCACCGACTTGATGCCGAGGAAGGCGCCGACCTGGTTGACCTGCACCACCTGCTGGAACTCCTCCAGCGGCGTCGCGGTCAGCTCGTTGAAGCGCAGGATGCCCGCGTTGTTGACCAGCCCGTCGATCGGGCCGAAGGCCTCCTTCGCGGCGGCGACCGCGGCCGCCCAGTCCTCCTCGCGGCTCACGTCGAGGTGCACGTAGCGCGCCCGGTCCTCGCCCAGCTCCTTGGCCACGGCCGCGCCCGGCTCGTCGAGCACGTCCCCGAGGAGCACCTTGGCACCCTCGGCGGCGAAGAGGCGCGCCTCCTGCTCGCCCTGGCCGCGCGCCGCGCCGGTGATGATCACGACCCGCCCGTCCAGCTTGCCCATGCCGTACTCCCGGTCTTCTAGTCGTTGAGGTGCGGCGCCACGTCGGCGCCGAAAGCGGTGATCTGGTCGACGAGTTCGGCGCGGTCGCGGCAGCGGAAGCGGACCTGGATCTGGTCCACGCCGAGGGCCTTGTACTCCCGCAAGGACTCGGCGAGCGCCTCCGCCTTGCCGGTCAGGGTCCGGCGGCCGGTGTCCCAGCCGGGCTCGCCGACGTACAGGGCCTCGGTGATCGCCCCGTACTCCATGGGGCCGGACACCCCGGCCTCCTCGCGGAGCGCCTTGATGCGGGCGATCTGCGCGGGCAGCTGCTCGCGCGGGTCGCCCTGCGGGAGCCAGCCGTCACCGCGCAGGGCGGCGCGGCGCACGGCGGCGGGCGAGGAGCCGCCGACCCAGACGGGGATCCGCTCCTGTGCGGGCCGGGGCAGCTGGCCGAGGTCCTTGAAGGAGAACCGCTCGCCCTCGAACTCGGGGTACTCCTCGGGCCCCAGCGCGGCGCGCAGCGCGTCGAGGGTCTCGTCGAGGACGGCGCCGCGGCGGGCGAAGTCCACGCCCAGGACCTCGAACTCCTCCTGGACGTGCCCGGCGCCGACGCCGAGGACCAGCCGGCCCCCGGAGAGGTGGTCGAGGGTGGCGTACTGCTTGGCGCTGATCAGGGGGTGGCGCAGGCCGAGGATCGCGACGTGGCTCAGCAGCCGTACGCGTTCCGTGATCCCGGCCAGGAAGGAGAGGGTGGCCACCGGGTCGTACCAGACGGTGCTCATGGGGCCGGCGAGGCGGCGCGGGATGGCCACGTGGTCGCAGGTGGCCAGGTAGCCGAAGCCGGCCCGGTCGGCGGCGCGGGCCACCTCCGCGAGGTCGGCGGCCCCGGCCGAGGCCTCCCAGGGCTCGGCGTAGATGGTGCTCTGCGACTGGACCGGGAGCTGCATCCCGTAGACCAGCCGACCTTCCGGAAATACGCGCGCCATGCCGGGCCCGCCTCGCCTTCGTCTGCCGATTCGTCATATCGGTGTGCCGGGCCATCGTCGTAGCTGACGGTCCGTCAGGCAAGGGGGTGGACACAACGGGTGGCCGGACCGGACCGCACACCCTGCCGCGCCTCGAAACCCCTGGCCCGATCCGGAAGCGACGGCCTAGGGTGCGCGCATGGATCTGTTTCTCACGCTGGTCAGCGGACTCGCCTGGACGGTCGTGTACGTGGAGGCGATCCGGGTCGGACTGCGCGACCGGACGTACGCGATGCCCGTCGCCGCGCTCGCGCTGAACTTCGCCTGGGAATCGATCTACGCGGTCCGCGACATCGCGACCGGCATCTCCGCCCAGGGGGTGGTGAACGTGGTCTGGGCGGTGGCCGACGTGGTGATCGTCTGCACCTACCTGCGGTTCGGGCGGGCCGACCTGCCGCGGTTCGTGACCCGGCCACTGTTCGCGGCCTGGGCGGTGCTGGTGTTCGGCACCGGCTTCGCCGTACAGGGCCTGTTCCTGGCCCACTTCGGGGCGCACGACGCCTCGCGCTACTCGGCGTTCCTGCAGAACCTGCTGATGTCCGGCCTGTTCATCGGCCTCTTCGCGGCCCGCTCGGGCCCGCGCGGGCAGTCCCTGACCATCGCCGTCGCCAAGTGGCTGGGCACCCTGGCCCCGACGCTGCTGTTCGGGGTGATCGAGGACGCGCCGTTCATCCTCGCGCTGGGGATCCTGTGCAGCGTCTTCGACCTGGCCTACATCGGGCTGCTGCTCCTGGCGCGGGGCCGCGCCTCCGGGGGCGGGGCCGGAGCGGGGACCCGGGCCGGGGCCGGAGCCGGAGCGGGGACCCAGGCCGGGGCCGAGGCCGAGGCCGTCAGAAGCCTTCCGGACCCATCACGATGACCGGCTTCGCAGCCGGGTCGAGGGTCTCCAGGACCTTCTTCATGGCCTCCTTCGGGATGCCCACACAGCCCTGCGACGGGCCGTCGTGGTCCACGTGGAGCCAGATGTTGCCGCCCTTGCGCTCGCCCTCCGGCTTGGTGGCGTCCAGCGGGGACCTGCCCGGCCTGCGGTTGAAGTCGATCGCGACCACGTAGTCGAAGGAACCGGCGAGGGACTCGCCGTTCACCCCGCGGCCCGTCGCCACGAACGCGCTGTCCTTGCTGTACGGCAGCCTCGTCCCCGGCGGCTTCGGCAGCAGCCCGCCCGCGTCGGTCAGCGCGAACACACCCTGCGGGGAGGTCAGGTCCCCGTACGTCCGCTCCGTCGACCAGCCCTTGGCCCCGTTGCGCGCCGGCCAGCTCTCGGCCCGTACCCAGTCCGCGCCGGCCGCGGGCCGCGTGTACAGGGTGGCCGTCGACTCCGAGGAGTCCTTGCTCTTGCCGGTGACCAGGATGAGCTGGCGGGACTCCGCGGGGATCCGGGCCCGGGTCTGCTCGCTGACGCCCGGCAGACCCTGGAGGGCGTCCCGGCGGGCGTCGCGCGCGGCACGGTCCTCGGCCGGCGGGCGGGAGTCGGCCCGGGCCTGCGGCTTGGCCTCCGACCTCTCCGGGTCGTCGGCGGCGTACACCCAGCCCGCCCCGAGGGTCAGCAGGCCGAAGGCAGCCGCCAGCGCCACGCGGCGCGTCGGGCGGGGCGTGCGGGAGCGGGCTCGGCGGTGCTTGCTCATTGGGCCGACCGTACATCAGCCGATCTTCGAACCCGGTGCACCGCGTGAGGCGCCCCGTCGATCCGCCGGCGGGAAACGGACCCGCACCGTCAGCCCGCCCTCCGGTTCCCCGTTGGCCTCGGCGGCGAGCGCCGCCCCCTGCGCCCGCGCGGTGGCCGCCACGATCGAGAGCCCCAATCCGGCGCCCTCACCTGCGGTGTGCTGCCGTTCGGCACGTCTGCGGAACGGCTCCAGGAGCCTCGGCACGTCCGCCGGATCGATCACCGGGCCGGTGTGGGAGACGGCCAGTTCCCCGTCGGCGGAGGCCGCCACACGACGATCCGGCCGCCCGCGCGGTTGTGACGTACTGCATTCGCCAGCAGGTTCCGGACCAGGTGTCCCAGCAGCGCCCGCTCCCCGGTCACCGTCAGCGGCGCGGCGCGGCGCGGCCGTCTACGCCCGGGCGGGCCGGGGACCTGCCGTGGGTGGTCCCGCTGTGGGCGGTGACCGGCGGCTTCGCGGCCACCCTGGCGATCGGCACGCCGGCCGGCCTCTACCCGGCGGAGCGCGCGGCCCGGCTCTCGCCGACGCCGGCACTGGCGGCGGGGTAGGCGGGTGGACGGCGCGGGGGGACGGCGGACGGAGGCGGGGGGCGGAGAGGGGGGCGGACGGCGGGCGGAGACGGGGGCGGAGACGGGGGGACAAAACGCATTCCCCGCCTCCGCCACCCGGCGTACGCTGGATCGATGCGCACTCGAACTCCACGTCACGCGGCCCGCGTTGTCATCGTCTCCCCCGAAGGTTCGGTGTTCCTCTTCCGCGAGAACAACGTGGAGGTGGGCATCCACTGGCTGCCCCCGGGCGGCGGCATCGATCCCGGCGAGAGCCCCGAGGAGTGCGTACGGCGCGAACTGCGCGAGGAGACCGGGTGGACCGACCTGGAGCCCGAGCGGCTGCTGTGCACCTGGGAGCACGACTTCACCCACCAGGGGATCCCGGTGCGCCAGCACGAGCACATCTACCTCGCCCGGGGCCCGCACCGCGAGCCGGTGCTGGAGTACCCCGGCATCCACTGGCAGTGGCTCTCCCCGCAGCGGCTGGCCACCCTCGGCGAACCGCTGTGGCCGCCGCGCCTCCCGGACCTGCTGGCCGACGCCCCTGCGGAGCCGGTCCACCTGGGGCTGCTGGCGTAGAGCCGGCCCCTCAGCCCTTCCCCGTGGCCTTGGCGTACAGCGAGGCGGCGTACTCACCGAGGACCGTGCTGGTCGACACGTCGTCGGTGTCGCCGCCCGTGAGGATGCCGACGATCTTCCCGTCGCGCGCGATCCACGCGCTTCCGCTGGTGCCGCCGGGGAAGTCGGCGCAGTCGAAGCGCTGTTCGGTCGCGCTGAGCCGGACCGCGACCGCCGTGCAGGTGCGGGGCACCTTGCGGTCGGCGGGGTAGCCGGTGACGGTCACCTCCTCGGCGGTGCGGCCGGTGGTGTCGAGGGCGGCCGCGCCGGTCACGTCCTCGATGTTGCGGCCCTTGTCGTCGGGGGCGATGCGGGCGAAGGCGAGGTCGTAGTCGTCGTCCGTGCCCTCGGCCCAGCGGTCGTCCTCGAAGACCTTCTCTATCTTCCAAGTACCGTACGGAGCGAAACCGTTGGCGTACGCGGGTGCGAAGACGGCCCCGCCCTCGCCGGTGGTCTGGTCCCCGGCCAGGAGGCAGTGCCCGGCGGTGACGATGAGGTTCTTGCCCGGGCTGCGCACGACGGTCGCGGTGCAGAAGTGGTCGCCGTCCAGGCCGCCGGTGAACAGGGCCCCGGTGAAAGCGGCCGGGCCGCCGGGCTTGGGGGTCACCGGTGCGGGCAGCGGCGAGGTGAGCTGAGACCTCGGCGAAGCTTGCGAACGCGACGAAGCCGTCGGCGAGGCGGTCGGGGCGGCGGTCGGCGCGGCCTTCGCACGGACGGGCGGAGCCCCCTCGGGGGGCGGCACCAACTCGGCCACCGCCGCGGACGCGCCCAGCGCCGCCAGGGCGCACAGCACCACCGTCACCACGTTGCGCCTGTCCACCGGCATGATGATCCTTCCGCTTTGCCCCGGCGAAGCATGCCTCGGCGGCGGGCGCGGTCGCAAGGGGCGCGGCGGTGCGCGGCGGCCTTCCGGCCGGACGGAATCAGCGCGTTGCGGGTTCGTGCCGGACGAAGCCCATGCCCGGGCGGCCGTCCACGGAAATCTCACCGGTGGGGACGAAGCCCGTGCGGGTCAGGACGGTGCGGGAGCCGGCGTTGTCGAGCGTGGTGACGGCCCGCAGCGTGGTGACGCCGTACCGGGTGGCGGCGAGCCGGCAGACCTCGCGCACGGCGGCCGTGGCCAGGCCGCGGCCGGCGGCCCGCTCGGCGATCCGGTAGCCGAGCTCGGCGGAGCCGTCCTCGACGTCGACGAGGTTGACCCTGCCGAGCACTTCGCCGTCGTCGCCGACGAGCAGGTGGAAGAAGCACAGCCCGTCTGCCTGTTCGGCCAGCAGCGCGCTGTGCCGGTCGTCGAAGTACGCGAAGTAGGAGTCGCCCCGGTCCGGGACCGACGCGGCGAAGTAGGCCCGGTTCTCCCGCTCGAAGTCGAGCAGGGCCGGGGCGTGGTCGACACGGAGCAACTCGAGCGCGGGCACGCCCCGATGCTAACGCTGCGGCCGCGGGCCGTACCGCGAACAACGGCCACGCCGGGCCGAGCGGCACGGCGCGGCGGCTGTCCGAGCCGGACCGGGCAGCGCCGGGCGGGGCAAAGCCGGACCGGGCAAGGCAACGCCGGACCGGGCGAGGCCGGACCAGGCGAGGGCCGGACCAGGCCAGGCCGGGCCGGGCAGTGCCAGGCAGGGCAACGCCGGCCGGGCAAGGCCGGGCCGGGCAAGGGCCGGACCGGGCGAGGCCGGACCAGGCGAGGGCCGGGCCGGGCCGGGCCGCGGCCGTCGGGCGGGCTTCCGCGCGCCGTTACGCCCCCGGCCCCGCCCACAGCCCGTCCGGCGTCAGCCCGAGCAGGTCGATCGCGTTGCCCCGCACGATGCGCTCCACGACGTCCGGGGCCAGGTGGCCCATCTGCGCCTCGCCGACCTCACGGGACTTCGGCCAGGTGGAGTCCGAGTGGGGGTAGTCGGTCTCGTAGAGGACGTTGGCGACGCCGATGGCGTCGAGGTTCTTGAGCCCGAAGGCGTCGTCGAAGAAGCAGCCGAAGACGTGCTCCGCGAAGAGCTCCGACGGCGGCCGGTGCACCTTGTCCGCGACGCCGCCCCAGCCGCGGTTCTCCTCCCAGACCACGTTCGCCCGCTCCAGGATGTACGGGATCCAGCCGATCTGGCCCTCCGCGTACATGATCTTCAGGTTCGGGAAGCGTTCGAACTTGCCGCTCATCAGCCAGTCGACCATGGAGAAGCAGCAGTTGGCGAAGGTGATGGTGGAGCCGACCGCCGGCGGGGCGTCCGCGGAGGTCGACGGCATCCGCGAGGACGAGCCGATGTGCATGGCGATGACCGTGCCGGTCTCGTCGCAGGCCTCCAGGAAGGGGTCCCACTCGTCCGTGTGGATGGACGGGAGGCCCAGGTGCGGGGGTATCTCGGAGAAGGCGACGGCGCGCACGCCGCGGGCGGCGTTGCGGCGGACCTCGGCGGCGGCGAGGCGGGCGTCCCACAGGGGGATCAGGGTGAGGGGGATCAGGCGGCCCCGGGCCTCGGGGCCGCACCACTCCTCCACCATCCAGTCGTTGTACGCGCGGACGCCGAGCAGCCCGAGCTCGCGGTCCTTGGCCTCGGTGAAGGTCTGGCCGCAGAAGCGCGGGAAGGTCGGGAAGCACAGCGCCGACTGGACGTGGTTGACGTCCATGTCCGCGAGGCGGTCGGGAACCGAAAAGGATCCCGGGCGCATCTGCTCGTAGGTGATGACTTCCAGTTTGATCTCGTCACGGTCGTACCCGACGGCGGTGTCGAGGCGGGTGAGCGGCCGGTGCAGGTCCTCGTACACCCACCAGTCGCCGATCGGGCCGTCGTCGCCCCTGGCTCCCATGACGGGGGCGAACTTGCCCCCGAGGAAGGTCATTTCCTTCAGAGGGGCGCGGACGACGCGGGGGCCGATGTCCTTGTACTTGGACGGGAGCCGGTACCGCCAGACGTGGGGGGGCTCAACCGTGTGGTCGTCCACCGAGATGATCTTCGGGAAGGTCTCCATGCCCCCTACGGTAGCGTCGATCTGACGAACCGTCAGCTAGTTGGCGGGCGATCGCTCCGGGACGGGCTGACGTGTACGTGCAAGACAGGGCAGACTGACCCTTACACCGACGGAAGGCAGGGGGAGGACAGATGGACGGCGTACCGGCCATCCCGAGCCCACGGCGGCACCCCGGTACGACCCGGCGCGCGCCTGCGGCTGCGGCCGCACCCGGAGCCGGAACCGGAGCCGGTCCGGGAGGCCCTCCCGAGGCTGCTCCCGCACCTGCCACCGCATCCCTCGCAGGCCCCGCGGCCCCCGCAACGCAAGCCGGCCCGGCGGCATCGGGGGCAGGGGCGGTGGCCGACGGCACCCCGGCCCACGGGGAGTCCCGGTTCTCCGTCCTCGGCCCCATCCGCGCCTGGCGGGGCGGAGACGTGCTGCCCTCCGGCACGCCCCAGCAGCGGGCCCTGCTCGCCGCGCTGCTGCTGCGCGGCGGCCGCACCGCCACCGCGCCCGAGCTCATCGACGCCATCTGGGGCGAGGACCCGCCGCAGCAGGCCCTCGCTACCATCCGCACGTACGCCTCCCGGCTGCGCAAGGTCCTCGACCCCGGGCTGCTCGTCTCCGAGTCCGGCGGCTACGCCATCCGCCTGCGCTCCCCCGCCACCCTCGACCTCGGCGTGGCCCGCAGCCTCGCCGACGACGCCGAGGCCGCCCGCGAGGCCGGCGACCGCGCCCTGGCCCGCACGCTCCTGGCCCGCGCCCTCGACCTGTGGGACGGCGAACCCCTCGCCGGGGTCCCCGGCCCGCACGCCGAGACGGAACGCACCCGGCTGGAGGAGTGGCGCCTGCAGCTCCTGGAGACCCGCCTCGACCTGGACCTGGAAGTGGGCCACCACGCGGAGGCCGTCTCCGAGCTCACCGCCCTGACCGCCGCCCACCCGCTGCGCGAACGCCTGCGCGAGCTGCTGATGCTCGCCCTCTACCGCAGCGGCCGGCAGGCCGAGGCCCTCGCCGTGTACGCCGACACCCGCCGCCTCCTCGCCGGAGAGCTCGGCGTCGACCCGCGCCCCGAGCTCTCCGCCCTCCAGCAGCGCATCCTGAACGCAGACGCCGACCTGGCCCGCGCCGAGGACCCGGCGCCGGCCGCCGCGCCCGTCCACGTACGCCCCGCACAACTGCCCGCCACCGTGCCGGACTTCACCGGTCGCACCGGCTTCGTCGAGGAGCTCGGCGCCATCCTGGCCGGCGGCGCCCGGGGCCAGGTCATGGCCGTCTCCGCGCTCGCCGGCATCGGCGGCGTCGGCAAGACCACCCTCGCCGTGCACGTCGCCCACACCGCCCGCGCGCACTTCCCCGACGGCCAGCTCTACGTGGACCTGCAAGGCACCGAGCCGCGGCCCGCGGAGCCCGTCGCCGTACTCGGCTCCTTCCTGCGCGCCCTCGGCACCCCCGACACCGCCATCCCGGACACCGCCGACGAACGGGCCGCGCTCTACCGCTCCGCACTCGACGGCCGCCGCGTCCTGGTCCTGCTCGACAACGCCCGCGACGCCGCCCAGGTCCGGCCGCTGCTGCCCGGCACCGCCGGCTGCGCGGCCCTGGTCACCAGCCGGGTCCGGATGGCGGGCCTGGCCGGAGCCCACCTCGTCGACCTCGACGTGATGAGCCCCGACGAGGCACTCCAGCTCTTCACCCGGATCGTCGGCGAGGAACGGGTGCGCGCCGAACGCCAGGCCGCCCTCGACGTGGTCGGCGCCTGCGGCTTCCTGCCGCTGGCCATCCGCATCGCCGCCTCCCGCCTCGCGGCCCGCCGCACCTGGACGGTGTCCGTCCTCGCCGCGAAACTCGCCGACGAACGCCGCCGCCTCGACGAGCTCCAGGCCGGCGACCTCGCCGTCAAGGCCACCTTCGAGCTGGGCTACGGCCAGCTGGAGCCCGCCCAGCAGCGCGCCTTCCGGCTGCTGGGCCTGGCCGACGGACCCGACATCTCCCTCTCGGCGGCGGCAGCCGTGCTGGACCTGCCCGAGTACGACACCGAGGACCTCCTGGAGGCCCTGGTCGACTGCTCCCTGCTGGAATCCGCCGCCGCCGGCCGCTACCGCTTCCACGACCTCGTACGCCTCTACGCGCGTGCGTGCGCGGAGCGCGACGAGCAGCCGCCGAGCAGCCGGGACGCCGCCCTGGACCGGCTGCTGGACTTCTACCTCGCCACCGCCTCCGGGGTCTACGCCCTGGAGCGCCCGGGGGACCGGCTCCCCGCGCACCTCTCCGAAACCCACTACCCCGGCCTGGTCTTCCCCGACTCCCGCGCCGCCATGGACTGGCTCTACCAGGAGGCCGACCCGCTGCTGGGCTGCGTACGGCAGGCATCCGTACGGGGCGGCGACTCGACGGTGCTGCGCCGGGCCGTTGACCTGCTGTGGGCGGCGAAGGACCTGGCCGAGTCCGGGGCCAACTCCAAGCAGTACGAGTCGGCCTCCCTGGCCCTGCGCGACGCCGCCCAGGCCGCGAAGGACCCGTACGCCGAAGGCCGCGCCCGCACCACGCTCACCAACGTCCACCTGGTGGCCGGCCGTTTCGCCGAGGCCGACGACGAGGCCCGCCAGGCCACCGCCCTGGCCCGCGAGGCCGGCGATCCGCTGCCCAGCTGCTGGGCGCCCAACGACCGCGGGATCATCGCCCTCTACCAGGGACGGCACGCGGACGGCGAGCGCTACCTGCTGGAGGCCATCTCCAACTTCCGCGCCGACGCCAACTACGTCGGCGAGGCCAGCGCCCTGTGCAACCTGTCCCGGATCCACGTGGAGCTCGGCCGGCTGCCCAGCGCCATCGACCTCGCCCAGCAGGGCATCGCCATCTACGACCAGATGGGCCTCACGCTGCGCCTGGCCAACGGCCGGTACGCGCTGGGCATCGCCCTCACCCAGGCAGGACGGCACGGCGAGGCGCTGACGCAGCTCACCGAGGCGCTCGGGCTGTTCCACGACAACCGCCAGCCGCTGTGGGAGGGCATCACCCACTACCGGCTGGCGGAGGTCCACCTGGCGGCCGGGCGGGCCACGCTGGCGGCCGCGCACGCCGAACAGGCCGTCGCGTTACGCGTGATGGGCGGCGAGTGGCGCCGGGCGTGCGTGCTGATGGTGCTCGGACGGGCGCTGCGGCAGCTGGGCCAGCGGGACCGGGCGCGGGCGTGCTGGCGGGACGCGGAGGCGGTGTTCGCGCAACTCGGCTCCTCCGAACTGGCCGAAGTGCGTGCCCTGCTGGCGGCCGAGGTCGCGGCCTGAGGCGGACCGGGCTGTCCGGAACTGTTCCGGCCTGCGCGATCGGCCGCTGAATGAGACGTTCATCGTTCGTTTATCGCCTCGGGTCATCGTAGGTGCATCGACTCGTCGCGTCGGGGGGCACGCGGGTCGGCTGGACAACCCGTTCGGCGGTCCGCGGGGGAATCGCCGAACGGGTCCGGACCCACCATCAGGAGTGCGTGATGACGAACGAGAACATCCTTCCGGGCGACGGCGACATCAAGCCGCTGGACAACCACGCCACGGGCATCGAGATCAAGCCGCTCGACAACCACGCCACGGGTGAACCGCTCACCACCGCCCCGGCCGACGAGGAAATCGTGACGCTCGACAACCACGCGACCGGCACCCTGCCGTAACGGCGGCGCCGGACCAGGGGACCCGCGGGGGGTACGGGGGTACCGGGGACCCAGGGGTACGGGGGAACGGGGGAACGGCGGCCGCGGTGGCCCGGAGGGGGAGCCACCGCGGTCGCCGCGTTTTTTCATGTCTGCCCCCGTCGTCCACGGCGCAGCCCCGGGCCCGTACGTCCTCCGGCTCGGGATCGAGCCGGTCCGGAAGGGCAGCCCGCTGTCGAGGATCCGGCAGGCGGAGGGCTTCGCGATCCCGGAGCCGGCCGCCGGAGCGGCGAGCCGGCGCGGGCCGCCGAGGGGCGCCGGGGCGCCGGCCCTGAGTTGTTCCGTTCACGGAACTCCGGCCCGCACCCGGTCCGGGTAAGGCCGAAGGTCCCGCAATCCCCGCCGAGGGGCACCTGGTCACTACCCTGGGGACGGTGTTCTCCTCCCACGGGCCGAGCGTCCGCGAACTCGCCGCGCAGGCCCTCACCTCGGTCGAGCGGGGCTACGACCTGCTCGCACCGAAGTTCGACCACACGCCCTTCCGCACCCCGGACCGGATGCTGGACGCGGTGGAGGAGACCCTCGCCCAGCGGGAGGGCTCCTTCGGCGCCGGGCTGGACGTCTGCTGCGGCACGGGCGCCGCGATCGGGATGCTGCGGCGGCTGTGCCGGGGGCGGGTGACCGGGGTGGACATCAGCACGGGCATGCTCGCCGAAGCCTCCCGGGCGCACGCGGACGAGCGCGTGGACTTCGTACGGGCCGACGCCCTGGCGCTGCCGCCCGCGCTCCGGGACTCGTACGACCTGGCCGTGAGCTTCGGCGCCTTCGGGCACTTCCTGCCGGCCGAGCGGCCCGCCCTCTTCTCCGGGGTGCACCGGGCGCTGCGGCCCGGCGGGGTCTTCGCCTTCCCGGTCGGCGCGCCGATCCCGCCCTCCTCGCCGCTGTGGTGGGCGGTGGCGGGGTTCGACGCGGCGATGCGGGTGCGCAACGCGGTGTGGCGGCCGCCCTTCGTCATGTACTACCGGACCTTCCCGCTGAGCGGGGTCCGGGAGGACCTGCGGGCGGCCGGCTTCACGGTGGAGACCGTGCCGCTGGAGCACTTCGGGCGGCAGCCGGGCGGCGCCCCGCACTGGCGGCTGGTCCTGGCCCGGCGCGGGGAGGGGCAGGGCCGAACGCCGGTATCGAAGGTCACGGCTGAATAGGCTGGCCCAGGACCCCCTGGAGGAAACCATGGCAGCCGAGCTCCCCGAATGGATGCTCCCGCCCCGCCCGAGCGGCTGGGAGGCGGACGACCTCGACAACTGGCCCCAGGCCCCGAACGAGGTCGCCTTGGTGATCGAAGTGGTGTCCGAGGAGTCGGCGGACCGCGACCGGTCCATCAAGCCCTTCAAGTACGCCCAGGCCGGGATCCCCCACTTCTGGCGGGTCGAGGACGAAGAGGACGAGCCCGTCGTGCACGTCTACGAGCTGGACACCGTCACCCGGACGTACGTCCCCACCGGGATCCTTCGCGATCGGCTCAAGGTGTCGGTCCCGTTCCCGGTGGACATCGACCTGGGCGCACTCACCCCCTGACTCAGCGGGTGCGCAGCTCCCGCTTGAGGACCTTGCCGCTCGCGTTGCGCGGCAGCTCGCTGACGAACTCGACCGCGCGCGGCACCTTGTAGTTGGCCATCTCCCGCCGGGACCAGGCGATCAGGTCGTCGGCGGTGAGGGTGGATCCGGGGCGGCGCACGGCGTACGCCTTGCCGACCTCGCCGAGGCGCGGGTCGGGGATCCCGACGACGGCGACGTCGGCGATGTCCGGGTGCAGGCCTATGAGCTGCTCGATCTCGGCGGGGTAGGCGTTGAAACCGCCGACGATGAACATGTCCTTGATCCGGTCGGTGATGCGCAGGTTGCCGTGCTCGTCGGTGAACCCGACGTCGCCGGTGTGCAGCCAGCCCTCGGCGTCGATCGCCTTCGCGGTCTCCTCGGGGTCCTCGAAGTACCCCTGCATGACGTTGTACCCGCGTACCAGGATCTCGCCGACCCGGCCGGCGGCCTGCGGACGCGGACGCCCGTCGGGGTCCGCGATCAGCACCTCGGTGTCGGGGATGGCCCGCCCCGAGGTCTCCGCGATGACCTGCGCCGGATCACCCTGCCGGCACATCGTGACGATGCCGCTGGCCTCGGAGAGCCCGTAGGCGGTCAGGACGGTGGCGATGTGCAGTTCGCTGCGGAGCCGCTCGACGAGCTGGAGCGGGACCACGGCCGCGCCGGTGACGACCAGGCGCAGGGCCGACAGGTCGTGGTGGTCGCGCTGGGGGTGGTCCAGGAGGGACTGGTGGAGGGTGGGCGGCCCGGGGAGCACGGAGATCCGTTCGGCGGCGACGTTGGCGAGGACGGTGTCCACGTTGAAGACGGGCTGCGGGACCATCGTGGCGCCGCGCATCAGGCAGGCGATGATCCCGGCCTTGTAGCCGAAGGTGTGGAAGAAGGGGTTCACGATCAGGTAGCGGTCGCCCTCGCGCAGTCCGGCGAGCTCGCTCCACACGTCGTAGCAGCGCAGGGACTGGCCGTGGGTGATGACGGCGCCCTTGGGGCTGCCGGTGGTGCCGGAGGTGAAGATGATGTCGGAGGGTGCTTCGGGGCGGATCGATTCCGCGCGTTCACGGACCGCGGCGGCCGGGACGGAGTCCCCGCCGGCGAGGAAGTCCTTCCAGGTGCGGAAGGACTCGGGCGCGTCCTCGGCCAGGACGACGGCCTGCTCCAGGTGCGGCAGCCCGGGCAGCGGGCCGCCCCCGGGGCCCTCGGCGGCGGCGCGGCGCAGCGAGGCGACGTACGAGGTGCCGAGGAAGGTCCCGGTGACGAACAGCAGCTTCGCGCGGCTGCGCTGCAGGACGTACGCCGCTTCCGCGCCCTTGAAGCGGGTGTTGAGGGGGACGAGCACGGCACCGGCCGAGACGGCGCCGAGTGCGGAGACGATCCAGTCGAGGGTGTTGGGGGCCCAGACGGCGACGCGGTCGCCCGGTTCGACCCCGGCGGCCATACAGGCGGCCGCGGCGCGCTCGACGCGCTCGCCGAGCTGCGCGTAGTCGATCCTGACGCGGCCGTCGACGACGGCCTCGCGGCCGGCGTACCGTACGGCTGCCGCCCGGACGAGCCCGCCGATGCTGCCCCAGCGCAGGTCCGCGCGCACGTCCTCGCGCAGGTCGCCGCGTACGTCCTCGCGCAGGTCGCCGCGTATGTCCTCGCGCACGGCCTCGCGTACGTCCGCGCGCACGGCCTCGCGCCGGTCTCCGCGCCCGCCTTCGCGCCCCTCGTCGCCCATCCGTGCCACCCCTCCACGAACCCAGTAGCTGACTATCCGTCAGATTAGCTGTAGCCTTCGCGGCTGTCAGCAGTACCGGTGCACCCCAAACCCACGGAGGTGGCGATGGCGGCAACGCTCAAGGACGCTACGGCGATAGTCGGCATCGGCCAGACGCCCTTTGCCAGACGACTGCCGCAGTCCGAGAAGGAACTGGCCTGCCGGGCCATCCTGGCGGCCCTCGACGACGCCGGGATCGACCCGTCCGAGGTCGACGCCTTCTCCTCGTACACCATGGAGGAGACCGACGAGGTCGAGGTCGCCAAGGCCATCGGCGCCGGCGACGTCACCTTCTTCTCCAAGATCGGCTACGGCGGCGGCGGTTCCTGCGCCACCGTCGGACACCTCGCCGCGGCCGTCGCCACCGGCCAGGCCACCGTCGGCGTCGCCTGGCGCTCCCGCAAGCGCGGCTCGGGCCCCCGCCCCTGGAAGAACACCGCCGTCCAGCTGCCCACCCCCGGCCAGTGGACCCGCCCCTTCGGGCTGCTGCGCCCGGCCGACGAGATCGGCATGCTGGCCCGCCGCTACATGCACGAGTACGGCGCCACCCGCGACCACCTCTTCAACGTGGCCATGGCCTGCCGCAACCGGGCCAACGAGAACCCGGCCGCGATGATGTACGAGCGCCCGCTGACGCGCGAGATGTACATGACCTCCCGCATGATCAGCGACCCGCTCTGCCTGTTCGACAACTGCCTGGAGACCGACGGCGCGCTCGCCTGCGTGATCGTCTCCGCCGAACGCGCCCGGGACTGCCGGCAGAAGCCCGTCTACGTGCACTCCGCCGCCCAGGGCCTGCCCTCGCAGCACCACGGCATGGTCAACTACTGGAACGAGGACCCGCTGAGCGGCCCCGCCTGGACGGCCGCCCGCCACCTGTGGAAGCAGGCCGACTTCGGCCCCCAGGACGTGGACGTCGCCCAGATCTACGACGCCTTCACCCCGCTGATCCCGCTCTCCCTGGAGGGCTACGGCTTCTGCGGGCGCGGCGAGGGCGCCGCCTTCACCGAGGGCGGGGCCCTGGAGATCGGCGGCCGCCTCCCCATCAACACCGGCGGCGGCGGGCTGTCCGAGGCCTACGTCCACGGCTTCAACCTGATCAACGAGGGCGTCAAGCAGCTGCGCGGCATCTCCACCGCCCAGGTGCCGGACGCCGCGACCTGCCTGGTGACGGCGGGCGAGGGTGTCCCGACGTCCGCGATCCTGCTGAGGAGCTGAGCCGGCCATGACCGCATCCGTACCCACGCACGCCCCCACACCCCCCTCGGCGGAGGGCCTGCTGCTCCCCGTCCCCGACGAGGACGGCGCGCCCTTCTGGGAGTACGCCGCCCGGGGCGAACTCCGTGTCCAGGCCTGCACGGCCTGCGGTGAACTCCGCTTCCCGCCCCGCCCCTGCTGCCCGCACTGCCGGTCCTTCGACAGCGAGTGGCGGCTGATGAGCGGCCGGGGCCGGATCTGGTCCTACGTGCTGCCGCACCCGCCGCTGCTGCCCGCGTACGCGGCGCAGGCCCCGTACAACGTGATCCTCGTGGAGCTCGCCGACGCCCCCCGCATCCGGCTCGCCGGGAACCTGGTGACCTCCGCCGACGCCCCGCTCGACTCCGTGGACCCGGCCAGGCTGCGCATCGGGGCGCGGGTCCAGGCGACCTTCACGAGCGTCGGCGGGATGGCCGTGCCGCGCTGGATCCTGGAGAAGTCTTGACGCTGAGGGTGGAGCGGGACAAGGCGACCGGGGTAGCGGTCGTCACCCTGGACCGGGAGCGCAGGCACAACGCGATCGACCTGGAGACGGCCGCCGAACTGACCGAGGTGTGGCGCGAGTTCCGCTTCGCCGAGGACGTCCGGGCGGTCGTGCTGACGGGCGCGGGGACGGCCGCCTTCTGCACGGGCATCGACCGGGGCGCCGAGGTGCCGCAGCCGGGGTCCCCGTACTCGGTCGACGATCCGCTCGCCGGGATCGGGCCGAAGGCGGGCGACCTGTGGAAGCCGGTGGTCGCCGCCGTCAACGGCATGGCCTGCGGAGGGGCGTTCTACCTGCTGGGCGAGTCGGAGTTCCTCATCGCGTCCTCCACGGCGAGCTTCTTCGACCCGCACACCGCCTACGGGATGGTCAGCGCGTACGAGGCCGTGTACATGGCGCAGCGCATGCCCTTCGGCGAGGCGGCCCGGATGTCCCTCATGGGCACGGCCGAACGGCTCTCGGCCCGGCGCGCGTACGAGATCGGGCTCGTCTCGGAACTGGCCGGACCGGCGGAACTCCTCCCGGCGGCGCTGCGCGCGGCGGAAACCCTGGCCGGATACCCCACGGAGGCGGTGCAGGGCACCGTACGGGCGCTGTGGTCGGCGAAACAGGCCGCCCTCCAGCAGGCCCTCGCCCATGCCCCGGCCCTGATCAAGCTGGGCAACCTGACACCGGAACGGCAGGCGGAACTCTTCGCCTCGCGACGGCCGGGGACGGAGTTCCGGCTGCGCTGATCAGTGCTTGGCGGCGGACCTGGCCGGCTTCGGGGTGGACCTGGGCGTCGACTTCGGCGTGGACCTGGAGGTGCCGGAGCCGACGCCGTCGGCCGGGGTGGGGCTGCCGGTGTCGGTCTCGGGCGTGGCGAGACGGCCGCTCCCGTGGCTCACGCGATGAAGTCGCCCACGAGCTTGACGAAGGTGTCCTCCTGCTCGAAGAGCATGACGTGGCCCGCGTCGATCTCGGCGTACGAGCTGTTCGCGATCGCCTCGTGCAGGGCGCGGCTGTGCTCGACCGGGACCGTGATGTCCTGGGTGCCGCCGATCACCAGGGTGGGGGCCCCTATGCGGGGCAGCAGCGGCCGGATGTCCACCCGCAGGTCGTAGTCGACGTGGCGCAGGGTGCCCGGGGTGGGCGGCATGTTGGGAATGAGGGCCTCGAACGCCTCGCGGCCGATGGCGTTCAGGAAGCCGCGGCTGAAGCCGGTCATCGCGACGGCGCGGCCGAAGGAGGCGGGGTCGGTGGTGCCGAGGTCCTGCCAGAGGGTGAAGAGGCTGCGCAGGTACTCGTCGCTGTCGGTGTGGGCCCAGCCCGCGACCAGGATCAGCTTCCGCACCAGGTCGGGGCGCAGGGCGGCGACGGTCGCGGCGACGGTGGAGCCCATCGAGAAGCCCAGCAGGTCCACCGGCCCGTCCGCCGGGTCCAGCGCGTCCTCGATGACGGCGATGACCTGCGCGGCGAGGCCTTCGGCGGTGAGCGGGGCGCCGTCGTCCACGGTCGCGTCGGTGCCGGACAGGTCGGGGGTGATGACGGTGTGGTGCGGGGCGAACCGGGGCGCGGTCTGGCCCCAGTTGAGGGCCGCACCGGCCGAGCCGGTGCCGTGGATGAGGACCAGGGCGGGGCCCGAGCCGGTCTTCTCGTAGTGCACCTGCGCGCCGTTGACGTCGACGATGGCCATGGTGTGCTCCCGATCCGCTGCTGCGACTGTGTCGTCCGGGGCGTTCTCGCTCCGGGTGGTCCGGGGCGTTCTCGCTCCGGCCCGGCCCACAGTGCCGCCGCCCGGAAGGGGCCGGGAGAGCCCTCCTTACCCTGGGATCGGCAGTCCCTGGCTGGGCACCTGACCGTCCGGCAGGATGACCGTATGAAGATCGACCGTGAGGCACTCGCCGACTTCCTGCGCCGCTCCCGCGAGCGGGTGCGGCCCCAGGACGCCGGCCTGCCGGTCGGCCCCCGTCGGCGCACGCCGGGCCTGCGCCGCGAGGAGGTCGCCCAGCTGGCGGGCATGTCGGCCGACTACTACATCCGTCTCGAACAGGCCCGCGGCCCGCAGCCCTCGCCCGAGATGCTCGCCGCGCTGGCGCGGGCCCTGCGCCTGTCCGACGACGAACGCGACCACCTCCACCTGCTCGCCGGACGCCGCCCGCCCGCCGCCCGGACCTCGGGCGACCACGTCGGCCCGGGTCTGCTGCACCTGATGGACCAGCTGCCCGGTACGCCCGTGCAGGTGCTCGGCGACCTCGGCGACGTCCTGGCCCAGAACCCGATGGCCGAGGCCCTGCTGGGCGGCGTGTGCACGGTGTCCGAGCACGGCCGCAACGTGGCCTGGCGCTGGTTCGCCGACCCGGCCCAGCGCGCCGCGTACCCCCCGGAGGAGCACGAGTACTACAGCCGGCTGCACGTGGCCGACCTGCGGGCGGCCGTGGGCCGGCGCGCGGGCGACCCGGCGGCGGCGCGGCTGGTGGAGCGGCTGAAGGGGACCGGCGAGGAGTTCACCGCCCTGTGGGAGCGGCACGAGGTCTCCGTGCGCCGGGCCTCGCGCATGCGGGTCCTGCACCCGCTGATCGGCCCGGTCGAGCTGGACTGCCAGGTCCTGCTCGCCCCGGAGGGCGACCAGCGCGTGGTCCTGTACACCCCGCCGGTCGGCAGCGACACGGCCGAGCGCCTGGCCCTGCTCAAGGTGGTCGGCACCGGCCAGTTCACCCCTGCGGGCTGAGCCCACGCGGCGGCCCCGTCCGCGGGCCCCGGAAACGGCGGCGGCCCCGGCCCCCGGTGAGGGGGCGGGGCCGACCGGCCGGGCAGGCGGGGTGGATCAGGCCTCGACGACGCCCGAGGCCGCGATCTCGATCTTGGCGCTGGTGCGGCCGGAGGGGGAGCCCAGCTTCTCGATCCGGTCCACGATCTCCGTGCCCTCGACGACCTCGCCGAAGACGACGTGCTTGCCGTCCAGCCACGGGGTCAGGACGGTGGTGATGAAGAACTGCGAGCCGTTGGTGTTGCGGCCGGCGTTCGCCATCGACAGCAGGTACTTGCGGTCGTGCTTCAGCTGGAAGTTCTCGTCCTCGAACTTCTCGCCGTAGATGGACTTGCCGCCGGTGCCGTTGTGGTTGGTGAAGTCACCGCCCTGCAGCATGAACTGCGGGATGACGCGGTGGAAGCCGGAGCCCGCGTAGCCGTAGCCGTTCTGGCCGGTGGCCAGCTCGCGGAAGTTGCGGGCCGTCTTCGGGACGACCTCGTCGAAGAGGTTGAAGACGATACGGCCGGCGGGGGCGCCGTCGATGCTGATGTCGAAGTAAACGTTGCTCATGGGGTCCATCCTGTCACTCCCGGTGCCGTGCGCTACCCGGCGGGGCCGGAAGCCCGTCATGCGGACGTACGCGTACCCGTCCCCTTCGCGGCGTCCAGGGCGTACACGCAGCGGTCCTTGCTGCACGCGTAGACCACGCCCGCCTCGGCCACCGGGGCGCCGGTGATCTCGCCCCCCGTGGCCAGCTTCCAGCGCAGCTGGCCGCCCGCCGCGTCCAGGGTGTACAGGCAGTGGTCGGCGGAACCGAAGTGCACCCGGCCGTCCGCGACCGCCGGCATGCCGGTGATCTCGCCGCCCGCCGCGAACCGCCACTTCGGGGTGCCGGTGACCGCGTCGAGCGTGTACAGGGCGCTGCCCGCGCCCAGGTGGACGTTGCCCGCCTCGACCACCACCGGATCGCTCGACGAGCGCGCCTCCGTCGCGATGCGCCAGCGGTCCTGCCCGGTGACCGCGTCCAGGGCGTACACCGTGCCGAGGTAGTCGACGAGGTACACCCCGCCGCCCGTGACCGCCGCGCCCGGCGCGAAGGCCGGGGGCGCCAGGAAGACCGCGGGCGCCTCGAAGTGCCAGCGGACCCGGCCCGAGGCCCGGTCGATCGACAGGACGCGGGTGCCGGCCGCCACGTAGACGTTGCCGTCGGGGCCGGGCGTGACCCGCACGGGGACGTTCCCGCAGGAGCCCGCGTCGCCGACGGGGTACGACCACGACTCGCGGCCGCTGCGGGCGTCCAGCGCGCGCAGCCGGGCGTCCTGCCACACGTACACGGTGCCGTCGTGCAGGACCGGTGCCGCCTCCGGCGTCTCGAAGTCGGTCTGGGCGCCGCTCAGCTGCCACAGCTGCTGGCCGCTGGAGGCCTCCCAGGCCTGTACGCCTCCGCCGCGCGTGGCGGTGACGACCGTGCCCCGCTCGGCGCGCACGGCGTACGCCCAGGCCTCGGTGGACAGCCGCCACCGCTCCGAGCCGTCCGTGGCGTCGAGCGCGTAGAGCGAGGGGCCGTCGGAGGCGTGGATACGGCCGTCGGCGACGGCCATGGCCCAGGCCACGTCCCGGGTCTTGAACTGGCGGCGGCCGCTCGCCACGTCCAGGGCGTGCACCTCGAAGGAGGTCACGTAGAGCAGGTCGCCCGCGACGGTGGGGGTGCCCCACACCTCGTTCGACATGCGGAAACGCCACGGCCGCCAGCGCCCGCTGTCCGGGGCCGCGCTCGGGGTCGGTACGACGACGCCCGAGGGCGCGGCCACCGACGAGCCGCCCGGCGGGCGGACCCAGCCGGTCGCGGCGTCCGCCGCGGAGGCGTGCGCGGACGGGGCCGAGGCGGTCGCCCGCGGCCCGGGCCCGATCGGCACCGGGGAGCCGCCGAGACGGACGGGCTCGCCCGAGGACACCGGGTTCATCGGCGGCCGGTCCGGGCGCTGCGGCAGGGCCTGCCCGGTGCGCGGGTCCACCCACGAGTCGGCCCCGCGCGGGCGCCGGTGCGTGGCGTCGTCGGAACGCTGCCCGCCGCCCGCAACGGGGCGCGGGTCGCCACCCGGCCGCGGGTCCGCACCGGGCCTGCGGTCCGGGCCCGGGCGCGGCGGGTTCAGGGAGGTGGTCGGAGCCGTACGGTTCCCCGCCCGGCGGGCCTCGATCATCGCGACCGCGCGGCCGGGCAGCCACGCCGACGCGGTGCCGCTCTCGTCGTCGCCCTCGAAGAGGTGCGGGGCGAGCTGCGCCTGCAGGTCGGCGGGGGTCGGCCGCTGCGTGGCGTCCATCTGCATGCAGGAGTCGATCAGCGGCCGCAGCTCGTCGGGCAGACCCTCCAGGTTCGGCCCCTCGCGCAGCAGCATGAACACCGTCTCCACCGGGTTCGCCCCGTGGTACGGCGGGTGCCCGGTGGCGGCGAAGACGAGGGTGGAGCCGAGCGAGAAGACGTCGCTGGCGCCCTTGACGCTGCGCGAGTCCTTCGCCTGCTCCGGCGACATGTAGGCGGGGGTGCCGACGGCGACGTTCGTCATGGTCAGGCGGGTGTTGGAGACACCGCTGGCGATACCGAAGTCGATCACGCGCGGCCCGTCCTCCACGACGAGCACGTTGGACGGCTTCAGGTCGCGGTGCACCAGGCCCGCCCCGTGGATGGACTGCAGCGCCTCGGCGATGCCGGCCGCGAGCCACCGCACGGCCTGGGCGGGCATGGGCCCGCACTCGTTGACGATCTCCTCCAGCGAGGGCGCCGGTACGTACGCGGTCGCCAGCCACGGCACCGCCGCGCGCGGGTCGGCGTCGACCACGGCCGCGGTGTAGAAGCCGGACACGGCGCGCGCCGCCTCGACCTCGCGCGTGAACCGCACGCGGAAGAGCTGGTCCTCGGCGAGCTCGGTGCGCACCGTCTTGATCGCGACCCGCCGTCCGGACGCGGACCGCGCGAGATAGACCAGCCCCATGCCGCCGGCGCCGAGCCGTCCCAGCACCTCGAAGGGGCCGATCCGTCTCGGGTCGTGCTGCGTCAGCTGCTCCACCACTCGCCCCTTCACATCCCCGTACGGACCCACGCTCCGGGCCCGCTTCCACCGGTACGGGGCCGTGCCCCGTGCAGCGTCTCACTCCGGGCGCCGCCCGGGTCGCGCAACCCCGATTCTGTCAGGCCCGCGCCGGGTCCGGCCCCGGCACGGCGTGCCGGGTGGGGTGGGATGGCCCACTCGTCACCGGCCCAGTCGCGTCCGGGGTTCCGAGAGGAGCCCGAAGACCGCTCCCTGATTGTCGGCGACGACGGCGATGCGGCCGTACGGGGTGTCGACGGGATCGGCGGTGACCCGGCCGCCGAGCCGCAGGACGGTGGCGACGGACTGGTCGCAGTCCGGGACGGCGAAGTAGGCGAGGAAGTGCGCGGGCATGATGTCCGGGAAGGCGTCGGTGATCAGGCTGCGGCCCAGCACGGCGGTCTCGCTGCCGGGCGCCTTGCCGGGCGGGGACCAGACGCGGTACTCGATGCCGGCCTCCTCGTCGTTCTGGTCCTCCGGGACGTAGCCGAAGACCTTGGCGTAGAAGACGTCGACGGCGTCGCGGGCGCGCGTGTAGACCTCGCTCCAGCAGTACGTGTACGGCTCGTTCTGGGCGTCGAAGCCGTGGTGGGTGCCGGGCTGCCAGAGCCCGAAGACGGCCCCGCCGGGATCGGCGGCCATCGCGGCGGTCCCGTACGGGCCCACGGGCATCGGGTCCATGACCATCTGGCCGCCGGCGGCCCGGATGCGCTGGGCGCAGGCGTAGGCGTCGGTGGTGTAGAGGTAGACCCCCCACACGGTGGGCATCCGGCCGTCGGGCTTGGGGGCGAGGGCGGCGACGTTGCGGCCGCGGCTGTAGGCCTGGGTGTAGTGGCCGTACTCGGCTCCCGCGCTGTCCCCGAAAGTCCACCCGAAGAGCTCACCGTAGAAGCGCTTGCCCGCCTCGACGTCCGGCAGCGAGGCGTCGACCCAGCAGGGTGCGCCTTCCGCGAATGCGGCCATGAGCCCGGTTCCTTCCGTTGTGCGGGGGTGCGTACCGTCCCACCTCTCCCACCTGTCCCACTGTCCACGGCCATGATCTGCCCGAAAACTTGTCCACAGCCTGTTGATAAGACTATTCGGGGGAAACACTGAGCAACCGGGCGACCCGCCGTAAGGCGCGCCGAGGGGGTGGCCGAGGGATGGCCGAGGGGGCGGCCGAGGCGCCGGGTGAGGCGCCGGGTGAGGCGCCGGCCCCGGCGTGAATCCACCGCCAAAGCCTCTCAAATCCGCTTTCCGGCCAGGCCAGGGACCCCGTAACCCCATTTGCAGGCGGCCGAATAGCGCCCCGATCCCCCCTCGGTAAGCTGACGGCATGACAGGACAAGTACGCACCGTCGACGGGCGTGTCGCCGGCCGGCGCGGCCAAGCGACGCGGCAGAAGCTGCTCGACTGCCTCAGCGAGATGCTCAGCTCCTCGCCGTACCGCGACGTCAAGGTGATCGACGTCGCCCGCAAGGCCGGTACCTCGCCCGCGACCTTCTACCAGTACTTCCCGGACGTCGAAGGCGCCGTCCTGGAGATCGCCGAGCAAATGGCCACCGAAGGCGCCCAGTTGACCTCACTGGTCGAGGGCCGCACCTGGGTCGGCAAATCGGGATGGGCCGCGGCCGAGGAGCTCGTCGAGGGCTTCCTGGACTTCTGGCGGCGCAATGACGCGATCCTGCGGGTCGTCGACCTCGGCGCGGCCGAGGGCGACAAGCGCTTCTACAAGATCCGCATGAAGATCCTCAACTCCGTCACCAACTCCCTGACGGAGTCGGTCAAGGAGCTCCAGGCCAAGGGCAAGGTCGACAAGGACGTGAGCCCGGCGGCGATGGCCGGTTCACTGGTCGCGATGCTGGCCGCGGTCGCCTCGCACCAGAAGGGCTTCCAGACCTGGGGGGTCAAGCAGGCCGAGCTCAAGCCGAACCTGGCCCTGCTGGTCCACCTCGGCATCACCGGCAAGAAGCCGACCAGGTGACGGCGGGCCCTGCGAGAGGGTCCGCCGCCCCGGCCGCGCTCTGACCGTGCCGCCGCCTGCGATCAGCGACGCTCCAGGCGGAACAGCCGGATCTCGCGCTCGATGCGCGCCTGGTACGTCGCGTACGGCGGCCAGAACTTCAGCACCGCCTGCCACGCCGCCGCACGCTCCTCCCCCTCCAGCAGCCGGGCCCGTACGGCGATGTCCTGGCCGCGCCAGCTCACCTCCGCGTCCGGGTGCTTGAGCAGGTTCCCGGTCCACGCCGGGTGACCGGGCCGGCCGAAGTTGGACCCGATCAGCAGCCAGCCGGCCCCGTCGGCCTCCGGCATGCAGGCGAGGGGGGTCGTGCGGGGTTCGCCGGTCCTGGCGCCCTTGGCGGTGAGGATCACGCCGGGCAGCATCTGGGCGCTGAGCATCACCTTGCCCCGGGTGAGCTTGTGCACGGCCTTGTCCATCGCCGGGATGATGTGCGGTGCGATCTTGGCGAAGAGCAGGGTCGAGGAGACCTTCTGCATCACCTTGACGCCGAGAGCCATAGCCATCAGACGGCCGCCTTCCGTGGCTGGGGGGTGAACAGGCCCGCACGGTCCGCGGCGTGCGCCCGCAGCCGGTGGACGGGGCCGAACAGCAGCTCGTCCGCCGCCGCCCGCTTGAAGTACAGGTGCGCGTCGTGCTCCCAGGTGAAGCCGATGCCGCCGTGGAGCTGGACGGCCTCGCCGGCGGTCACCCGCAGGGTCTCCAGCGCCTGGGCGAGGGCGAGAGCGCCCTGCTCCGGGTCCCATGCCGCGTAGTAGGCCGCCGAACGGGCCGCCTGCACGCGGACGTAGAGGTCGGCGAGCCGGTGCTTGACCGCCTGGAAGGATCCGACGGCCCGGCCGAACTGCTCGCGCTGCTGTACGTAGTCCACGGTGCGGGCCAGCGCCTGCGCCGCCGCGCCGACCGCCTCGGCGGCGAGCACGGCGGAGGCGGTACGGCCGACGGCGGCGAGGGCGGCGAGCACCTCGGAGCCGCCCCCTTCGCCGGGCTCGGGGGGCTCGCCAGGGTCGCCGAGGCCGCCGAGGCCGCCGAGGCCGCCGAGGCCGCCGAGGCCGCCGAGCAATTCGGCCGACACATCGCGCAGTTGGATGCGGGCCTGCGGGCGGGTCTCGTCCAGGGTGGTCTGCCGCGACCGTACGAGGCCGGGCGCGTCCTGCCGTACGAGGAAGAGCAGCGTACGGCTGCGGGCGAAACCGCCGGTGTGCGCGGCGACCAGCAGCAGGCCCGCGCTGTGCCCGTCGAGCACCTGCGGCACCTCGCCGTAGAGCCGCCAGCCGGTGCCGTCCGCGCCGACACGGGCCTGGACCCCGCCGGCGCGGCCGCCGCCGGACCACGGCCCGGCGGCGTTGTCGCCGGTCAGCGCGAGCGCGGTGGCCAGAGCGGGTCCGGGGACGGCGAGGGCGGCGGTGAGGGTGCCGGCCGCCAGCGGCGGGAGCAGCGCGGAGCGCTGGGCCGCGGTGCCGAGAGCGGTGATCAGCGGCGCGCACAGGGCGGCCGTGGCCAGCAGCGGGGAGGGCAGCAGGGCCCGCCCGGTCTCCTCGCAGGCCAGGGCCAGGTCGGCGGGGACGCAGCCCACCCCGCCGTACTCCTCGGCGACGGCGATGCCGGGCAGCCCGAGCTGCTGGGCGAGCTGCTGCCACAGCTCGCGGTCGTACCCCTCGGCGGTGCGGACGGCGGCCTTGACCTCGTCGGGGCCACAGCGTTTGCCCAGGATCTCGCGCAGGGTACGGCGTATCTCGTCCTGCTCCGCGGTGAAGGCGGCATCCATCGTCGGGCTCCCTCCCGTATCTGACGGGCCGTCATATTAGGGCGGGCGGGGATGGATGCACAGGGGGCGGGGGCGGCGGGTTGAACCGGCGGGGCGGGGTGGGGGGGCGGCGGGGCCGGGTGTTGGCCCGAACCGCTGGCCGCCGGACCGGCGGCCGGCCGGACCGGTGGCCGACCGGCACCGGTGGCCGCTCTAGAAACTGACAGTACGTCAGATGTACCTTCCCCTCATGCCTGGACTCACACCTGGACCCGGATCCCGACCCGAGCCGCGCCCCCGCCGCCGCGTCGCCGTCGTCGGCGTCGCCCTCTCGGACTGCGGCCGGGTGGACGGCCCGACCCCGTACGCCCTGCACGCCCAGGCGGCCCGCCGCGCCCTGGCCGACTCGGGGCTCGACCGCTCCGTCATCGACGGCTTCGCCTCGGCCGGCCTCGGCACGCTCGCCCCCGTGGAGGTCGCCGAGTACCTGGGCCTGCGGCCCACCTGGGTCGACTCCACCTCGGTGGGCGGCTCCACCTGGGAGGTCATGGCGGCCCACGCGGCGGACGCGATCGCGGCCGGGCACGCCAACGCCGTGCTGCTGGTCTACGGATCCACGGCCCGTGCCGACATCAAGGCGCGCCGCCGGACCTCGAACCTCTCCTTCGGGGCGCGGGGACCGCTGCAGTTCGAGGTCCCGTACGGCCACACGCTCATCTCCAAGTACGCCATGGCCGCCCGCCGCCACATGCACGAGTACGGGACCACACTGGAGCAGCTCGCCGCGGTGGCGGTCCAGGCCCGGGCGAACGCGGCCACGAACCCGGACGCGATGTTCCGCGAGCCCCTGACCGTCGACGAGGTCCTGTCCTCGGAGATGATCGCGGACCCCTTCACCAAGCTGAACTGCTGCATCCGGTCGGACGGCGGCTGCGCGGTGCTGCTGGCCGCGGAGGACTACGTACCGGACACCGCCAAGACCCCGGTCTGGATCCTGGGCTCCGGCACCTCCGTCTCTCACACCACGATGTCGGAGTGGGAGGACTTCACGGTCTCCCCGGCAGCGGTCTCCGGCCGGCTCGCCTTCGAGCGGGCGGGCCTGACACCGGCCGACGTGGACCTCGCGGAGATCTACGACGCCTTCACGTACATGACGCTGGTGACCCTGGAGGACCTCGGCTTCTGCGCCAAGGGAGAGGGCGGAGCCTTCGTGGAGAAGGGCCGCCTGCTGCGGGACGGGGAACTCCCGGTCAACACGGACGGCGGCGGCCTCTCCGCCTGCCACCCGGGCATGCGCGGCCTCTTCCTGCTGGTAGAAGCCGTCCGCCAGCTCCGCGGCGAGGCGGGCGAAGGCCAGGTCACAAAACGCGGCGGCCAGCTCCCGGAAACAGCGGTCGCGTCGGGCACGGGCGGCTGGTTCTGCTCGTCGGGGACGGTGGTACTGGGGCGGGGGTGAGGGACGGGGCCCCACCGGGCCGGAGGCGAACAGCCGACCGGAACGGGACGGTGTCGGCGCCCCGGCCGGTCGGGAGCGAGGAAGGGTTGGGGATTTCCCGTCAGTCTCATCGTCCTTCCGCGTCGGGCCGGCCTGTCAAGGGCGCTCCCTGCGGTCGCGTCGCTTCGCGATCGCCTGCGGCGACCCTTGACAGGCCGTCCCGCCACGGAAAAACGAAGACTGCCGGGAAACCCCCAAAAGAACGGGCCGGGCGGAACAGGCCATAAGCGGCCCGGCCAGCGATGCGCGAGGTGGTCCAGGGGGGCGCCGCCCCTCGGGCCGCCTGTTCGCCCTGCGGGCCGGGCAGACGGCCCGCACCCCTCCCCACCTCGGCCACAAGAGCCTGACCGGCGGGAAGGGCGCACCGGATCGCTACGCGCTCCTCTCGTCTCGGCGTCCGCAGCCCGTCCGGGGCTGGTCACGCCCCAGATCGCTACGCGCTTCGCTTTGACGGCGTCGACGGTCGTCTTGGGCCGGACATAGGCCGCCCATGATCGCTACGCGCTTCTCGACGACGGCGTCCGGCCCCCGTCTGGGGCTGATGGGGACGAGGGGGACGAAAGAGGAGGCAAAAGGGGCCCGGGAAGGGGTCAGCGGGGAGGAACCTCGGCCTGGCCGAGCTGTATCCCCCACAGGGCGAAGGCGTCACCGCAAACCCATTCCCATATCTCCTCAATTGGGGCATTTCGATGGGTCTTTTCGTGCACTCGGGTGTCTGACCCGAGTACACCTCGGCATGGCCGCTGTGTGGGGCGTTTTCCACCCAAGACCGCCCGCGGACGCCGTCATCGAGGGCAGGAAGTGGCCTTTTGCGGCCTATGTCCAACCCCAGACGGTCGTCGGACGCCGTCAAAGAGAAGCGCGTAGCGATCTGGGGCGAGATCAGCCCCGGACGGGCCGCAGGCGCTGAGAAATGAGGAGCGCGTAGCGATTTGACGCGCCCTTCCTCCCGCTCAGGCTCTTGTGGCCGAGGTGGGGAGGGGTCTCGGCCGCCTGCCCGGGCCCGAGGCCCGGACAGGCGGCCCGAGGGGGAGGGCGCCCACCTCGACCGCCTCGCGCATCTCTGGCCGGCCCGTTTATGGGCTCTTCCGCCCGGCCCGTTCTTTTGGGGGTTTCCCGGCAGTCTTCGTTTTTCCGTGGCGGGACGGTCTGTCAAGGGTCGCCGCAGGCGATCGCGCAGCGACGCGACGACGAAGGAGGAGCGCCCTTGACAGGGCGGCCCGACGCGGAAGGACGATGAGACTGACGGGAAATCCCCAACCCTTCCTCGCTCCCGACCGGCCGGGGCACCGACACCGTCCCCTTCCGGTCAGCTGTCCTCCCCCCGCCCCCGTCAATCGGCCCAGACCGCCATCAGCCGGTCCGCCGCGGGCAGGCTGCCCGGGGTTCCGCGTTGCAGACGACCGCGACCGCCGTGTTGCGGTCCGGGCTCACCTTTTCCCCGCCCCCGCGGTGCAGCAGGATCCCGGCACCGTATCGGCCCGCCCCCACCCCCCGTCGTAGCCTGGCCGCATGACGAGCCAAAGCAGCGAAAGCAGCGAAAGCAGCGAAGAAGGCAGCGAAGAAAGCAGCGAGACGGGCCGGGCCGGCGCGACGACGAGCGCCGACGAGTTCCGCGAGACCCTGCACTCCCTGCGCGTGTGGGACTCCCCGCTCCCCGGCTTCGACACCTCCGCCGCACCCGACGAGCCGCTGCCGCTGTTCCGGGAGTGGTTCGTGGCGGCCGCCAAGGCGGGGCAGCCCGAGCCGCACACCATGAGCCTGGCCACCGTGGACGCCGACGGGCGGCCCGACGTACGGACGCTGATGCTGCACGACGCCGACGCGCGGGGCTGGCACTTCGCCTCGCACGCCACCAGCGCCAAGGGCCGGCAGCTGGCCGGGCAGCCCGAGGCGGCGCTCGGGTTCTACTGGCCGACCGTGGCGCGGCAGGTGCGGATCCGGGGCCGGGTGACGCCGTGCGGGCCTCAGGAGAGCCGGGCGGACCTGGCGGTGCGCTCGCGCGGGGCCCTCGCCGCCGCGCTCACGGGGCACCAGAGCGAGGTGCTCGGGTCGGTGGAGGAGCTGGCGAGGGTGGCCCAGGCCGCCTGGGAGCGCGCCGGGGCGGAGCCGGACGCGCCGGCTCCGACGTGGACGCGTTACGCACTGGACGCGGCGGAGGTGGAATTCTTCCAGGGGGAGGCCGCGCGCAGGCACGTCCGGCTGCGGTACCGGCGTACGGCCGAGGGGGGCTGGGAGCGCGAACTGCTGTGGCCGTAGGGTGATTCGGTGGAATTCGGTTCGGTGATCATCGCAGTCGTGGGCGTGGCGGGGACCTTGGGGGGCGCGATCCTCACCCAGCGCGGCTCCGAGCGCGTCAAGCGCCGGGAGATAGAGCTCCTGCGCGGCCACGAGGAGGTACGCGAGCAGCTCACGCTACGGCGCACCTGTTACACGGAACTCAACCGCGACGCCAGGCAGTTGACCACCGCCCTCAACAAGCACCTGCACATCATGCGGGAGCGCACCGTGGAGGACGCCGACCGCCGGGCTCTGGACGAGGCCCGCGACGCCCAGCGCGACCGGTACTCCGAGGCGCAGATGATCGCCCCCGCCGAGGTGCTCGCCCTGGCGAGGGAGGCCAACAGCGCCCTGACGCGGCTCTATGGGCAGGTCAAGCGCCTTGAGCGCGGCGAGCCCGAGCCGGGCGAGACGATGGAGAGCGCGGCCCGGGCCCAGGAGAAGGTGTGGGAGGACCTCCAGGCCATGCGGCGGGCCATGCGCCAGGACCTCGGCGTGGAGTGAGTGCGGCGGGCCCCGGTCAGCCGGTCACCGGTCACCGGTCACCCAACCACCCGGTCACCCGACCACCCGGCCACCGGCCCCCCGGCACCCGTCACGCCGACGGGCGGAACACCGGGACCGCGAGGCCCTCCGCCGCCTCGCGGAAGGCGACGTTCAGGGGCATCCCGATGCGGAGGTCCGCCGCCTCGCAGTCCACCACCTCGGTCATCATCCGGGGGCCTTCCGCCAGGTCGGCCACAGCGGCCGTGTACGGGACGCGGCTGCCGAAGGGCGGGAGGTCGTTACGGTGGATCACCGACCAGGTGTAGAGGGTCGCGCGGCCGCTCGCCGCCTCCCATGAGACCCGCTCCTCGCCGGCCCAGCAGAACGGGCAGAACTCGCGCGGGTAGTGGTGCGCCCGCCCGCAGTCGGCGCAGCGCCGCAGCAGGAGGCGGCCTTCCGCGGCCGCGTCCCAGTAGGGCCGGGTGAAGTCGTCCGCCTCGGGGAGGTCGTAGCGCACGGTGTTCACAGGAAGAGTCCGATCGCCGAGTCGAGGGACCAGGTCTGCCATGCCATGGCGAAGAGGGCGACGAGCGAGATGAGCGCCATCATCGTGTTCTGCCCCTGCTCGGCCCAGTCGTGGATCATCAGCACGAGGTAGAGCAGGTTGAGCAGCAGGCCGCCGACCAAGGCGATCGGGGTGAGGAAGCCGAACACGAGGCCGAGTCCGAGGGCCAGCTCCGCGTAGACGACGACGTACGCCATCAGCTTCGGGCGCGGCGCGACGACCTTCTCGAAGCCGCCCTTCACGAAGCCCCAGCGGTGCTTGCCCGCGACGTCGGCGGCCCAGGCGATGCCGGTGCCGCGTTCGAACCAGCCCTTCTTGTCCTTGTGCCGCCAGCTCTCCAGCCACCACAGGCCGAGGCCTATCCGCAGCACGGCGAGCCATTCGGCACCGCTGAGCCAGATGGTCTGCATCGCAGCTCCCACCCTCGATTGATCTGACGGTACGTCAGTTCAGCGGATCGGAGGCGATCACGCAAGGGGCCCGGCGGGGCGGGAGGCGCCCCGCACCGCCCCGCACGCACCGGACCACCCCGCACCGCCCGGACCACCCCGCACCGCCCGGACCGCCCCGGACCGCCCGGACCGCCCGGACCGCCCCGCACCGCCCGGACCGCCCGCACCGCCCCTCCCAGCCGGCGCGCGTCGCCGCGCCAAACGGCCCGTAACCGATCCGCAATCGATTCCCTCCCTGTCCGCGACCCATCAACGCTGCGTGGCGATACGCTCACACCTCATGCCCGGAGTCCCCACAGCACCCGACATGACCACCCAGCCCCGCCCCGTGTACGTCATCGGGGGCGGTCCCGGCGGGCTCGCCGCGGCCGCCGCGCTGCGGGCCCGCGGGGTGCGCGCCGTGGTCGTCGAGAAGTCCGACGAGGTCGGCGCCTCGTGGCGCCGCCACTACGAGCGGCTCCACCTGCACACCACACGCCGGCTCTCCGCCCTCCCCGGTCTGGCCATGCCGCGCCGGTTCGGGCGCTGGGTCTCCCGGGACGACGTGGTGCGGTACCTGGAGAAGTACGCCGAGTTCCACGAGCTGGAGATCGTCACCGGCGTCGAGGTGACCCGCATCGAACGCGCCGCCGACGGCAGCGCCAACGGCGACGCCAGCGCCAACGCCGAGGCCAGCGCCGAAGGCGACGGCAGCGAGGACGGCTTCACCCTGCACGCCACCGGCGGCCGGGTGCTGACGGCCTCGGCCGTGGTCGTCGCCACCGGCTTCAACCACACCCCCGCACTGCCCGACTGGCCGGGCCGGGACACGTACACCGGGGAGCTGCTGCACGCCGCGGCCTACCGCAACGCCGCGCCGTACGCGGGCCGGGACGTGCTGGTCGTCGGGGCGGGCAACACCGGCGCCGAAATAGCCGTCGACCTCGTCGAGGGCGGCGCCGGGCGGGTGCGGCTCGCCGTGCGCACCGCCCCGCACATCGTGCGCCGCTCCACCGCCGGCTGGCCGGCCCAGCGCACCGGGATCCTCGTACGACGGCTGCCGGTGCGGCTCGTGGACCGGCTGGGCCGGCTCGTCGCCAAGGCGTCCGTCCCCGACCTGTCGGCGTACGGGCTCCCACGCCCCGACACCGGCCTGTACAGCAGGGTCAAGGACGGGGCGATCCCCGTGCAGGACGTCGGCCTGATCGACGCGGTCCGGGGCGGCCGGGTCGAGCCGGTGGCCGCGGTCGACTCCTTCGACGGCGACGGCGTGGTCCTCGCGGACGGTACGCGGATCAGCCCGGACGCGGTGATCGCGGCCACCGGGTACCGGCGCGCCCTGGAGGGCCTGGTCGGGCACCTCGGCGTCCTGGACGAGCGCGGACGCCCCCTCGTGCACGGCGCCCGCACCCCCGCGCAGGCGCCCGGCCTGTATTTCACGGGCTTCTCCAACCCCATCAGCGGGATGTTCCGGGAGATGGCCCTGGACGCGGAGCGGATCGCGAAGGCGGTGCGGCGGCACGTCGGCGACTAGAGCGACCCCCGCACCCACCCTGCCCCGCCCCGCCCCGCCCCGCCCTGCCCTGCCCTGCCCTGCCCTCCCCGCCCCCCTCCCTCTCCCCTCCCCACCCGCCCGGACGCAGACCGAAAAGGGGTCTGGACCTTCCCCGTAGCGGTCTGCGACCGTTCCACACATCACCTCCACCACCTTTCCTGCGCAGCCCTGTTCCTGACGGCACGTCAGTTCAGTAATCTGACTACGCGTCAGTTATTTGAGGTTCCATCGATGTTCATCGAGCAGGAGCGGGCGGAACGATGCTTGGATCTACTCACGGCACCCTCACCACCGACTTCCGCGCACGTGTCGAGGCCTGCGGGGAGTCCCCCAGAACGGCCGTCCACTCGACGGCCGCGCCGTCCGCCGAGGACACGGTCGCGGTGGACGTCAGCGGCAGGCCGCTGCACGCCGACGTGCCCGACCTGGACCGGTTCTTCCGGCCCGAGTCCGTGGCCGTCGTCGGCGCCTCCGACGCCGAGGGCAAACCGAACACCGGCATCACCCGCCAGCTGATCGCGTGGGCGCAGCGTGTGGGCGCCCGCATCCATCCCGTGCACCCCACCCGCACCACCGTCTTCGGACTGCCCTGCCACTCCTCCGTGGCAGCCCTGCCCGAGCAGGTGGACCTCGCCGTCCTGCTGGTCGGCGACCCCCTCCCCGTGATCGAGGAACTCGCCGAGACGAAGGTCAAGTTCGCCGTCGCCTTCGCCTCCGGCTTCGCCGAGACCGGTGAAGCGGGCGCGGCCGCCCAGGCCCGCCTCGCCGCCGCCGTCGAGCGCTCGGGCCTGCGCCTCCTCGGCCCGAACACCAACCTCAACGCCTTCGAGGAGTTCCGCGAGGACCTGGACGGACCGGCCATCGCGCTGATCACCCAGTCCGGCCACCAGGGCCGGCCCGTTTACACCCTCCAGGAGCTCGGCATCCGCCTCTCCCACTGGGCGCCGACGGGCAACGAGGCGGACCTCGAGACCGCCGACTTCATCTCCTACTTCGCCGAGCAGCCCGAGGTGGGCGCCATCGCCTGCTACGTCGAGGGGCTCAAGGACGGCCGCTCCTTCCTCCTCGCCGCCGACCGGGCCGCGCGGCGCGGGGTCCCCGTCGTCGCCGTCAAGGTCGGCCGCACCGAGACCGGCGCCCGCATGGCCGCCTCCCACACCGGGAAGCTGACCGGCGCGGACACCGTCGTGGACGCGGCCATGCGCCAGTTCGGCGTCATCCGGGTGGACGGCCTGGACGAGCTCCAGGACACCGCCGCCCTCCTCGCCCGGGCCCGCAAGCCCAAGGCCGAGGGGGTCGTCGTGTACTCCATCTCCGGCGGCACCGGAGCCCACTTCTCGGACCTGGCCACCGAGGCCGGCCTCAGCCTCCCCACCCTCTCGGAGACCAAACAGGCCGAACTCCACCAGTGGATCCCGGAGTACCTGAACGTCGCCAACCCCGTCGACAACGGCGGCCACCCCGTGGGCGACTGGCGCGGCCGCAAGATCATCGACGCGATCCTGGCCGATCCGTCCGTGGGCGTCCTGATCTGCCCGATCACCGGCCCCTTCCCCCCGATGAGCGACAAGCTCGCCCAGGACCTGGTGGACGCCGCCGAGGCCACGGACAAGCTGATCTGCGTGATCTGGGGTTCCCCCGTCGGCACCGAGGACGCCTACCGCACCACCCTCCTGGGCTCCTCCCGCGTCGCCACCTTCCGTACGTTCGGCAACTGCATCACCGCCGTACGGGCCTACCTCGGCCACCACCGCTTCACCGCCGGGTACCGCTCCCCCTTCGAGGACGCGCCCCGCACGCCGTCGCCCTCGTACCGCAAGGCACAGGCCCTGATGCGCCCGGGCCAGCAGCTCAGCGAGCACTCGGCGAAACAGCTGCTCCGGGCGTACGGGATACGGGTCCCGCGCGAGCAGCTCGTGACGAGTGCGGCCGCGGCGGTCCGGGCGGCGGGCCTGGTCGGCTACCCGGTGGTCATGAAGGCCTCGGGGCCGCAGCTGGCGCACAAGACGGAACTGGGCCTGGTCAAGATCGGCCTGACCTCGGCGAGCCAGATCCGCGACGCGTACCGGGAGCTCACGGACATCGCGCGGTACGAGAACGTCCCGCTGGACGGCATCCTCGTCTGCCAGATGGTGGAGCGGGGGGTGGAGATGGTCGTGGGCGTGACCCAGGACGAACTCTTCGGCCCCACCGTCACCGTCGGGCTCGGCGGGGTCCTCGTCGAGGTCCTCCAGGACGCGGCGGTCCGCGTGCCGCCGTTCGGGGAGGACCAGGCGCGGGCGATGCTCGGCGAACTGCGGGGGCACGCGCTGCTGGAGGGGGTCCGGGGGGCGCCGCCGGCGGATGTGGACGCGCTGGTGGAGGTCATCCTCCGCATCCAGCGGATGGCCCTGGAGCTGGGCGACGAACTCTCCGAGCTGGACATCAACCCCCTGATGGTGCTCCCCCGCGGCCAGGGGGCGGTGGCGCTGGACGCGTTGGCCATCTGCCGCTGACGCTGCGCTCCGCCCCGCCCGACGGGTGCCCGCCTCACTCGCCGGCGGGGCTGGTTCCCTCAGCCCCGCCGACGCCAGAGCCGCGGCCACCGAGCCCCGCCGGCGTTTGAGACCCGGGCCCGAGCAAAGCCCGCCACCCAGCCCCGCCGGCGTTTGAGGCGCGGGTCCGGGCAAAGCCCGCCACCCAGCCCCGCCGGCGTTTGAGGCGCGGGTCCGGGCAAAGCCCGCCACCCAGCCCCGCCGGCGTTTGAGGCGCGGGTCCGGGCCAC
>NZ_JBVJKF010000007.1:0-16480 GCF_055585365.1 Streptomyces sp. NPDC053432 | reverse complement strand
AGCAAAGCCCGCCGCCCAGCCCCGCCGGCGTTTGAGGCGCGGGTCCGGGCAGAGCCCGGGAAACGGAGAAGGGGCGGGGAGCGGCTCCGCGCAGCGGCACCCCGGCACCCCGGCACCACTCACCCGCGACCCGCGGACCCGCCAACCCGCGGACCCGCCGACCCGCCGACCCGCCGACCCGCCGACCATCAACACCCCGAACGGGAGTTCAGAGATGACCGAGGCCCCGGACGCCACGATCCTGCACCGCACCGACAACAACGTCTCCTGGATCACCCTCAACCGCCCCGACGCCATGAACGCCCTCACCTGGGACCAACGCGAACGCGTCATCGCCCTGCTCGCAGACGCCTCCGCCGACCCCGCCACCCGCGCCGTCGTCATCACCGCCACCGGCAAGGGCTTCTGCGCCGGCGCCGACCTCCGCGGTGGGCCCGCCGCCACCGACCGCGTCGCCGGAGACGTCGCCCGCATGATCCGCCTCGGCGCGCAGCGCCTGATCACCGCGGTACTCGACTGCGAGAAGCCGGTCCTCGCCGCCGTCAACGGCACGGCCGCCGGCATCGGCGCCCACCTCGCCCTCGCCTGCGACCTCGTCCTCGCCGCCGACACGGCCCGCTTCATCGAGGTGTTCGTCCGCCGCGGCCTCGTCCCCGACGGCGGTGGCGCGTACCTCCTGCCCCGTCTCGTAGGCCCCCAGAAGGCCAAGGAACTGATGTTCTTCGGCGACGCCGTCCCCGCCGCGGAGGCGGAGCGGCTCGGCCTGGTCAACAAGGTGGTCCCGGCCCAGGACCTGGAGGCCACCGCCCGCGAGTGGGCCGAGCGCCTCGCCCAGGGCCCGACCCGGGCCATCGCCATGACGAAGCAGCTCGTGAACGCCTCCCTGGACGGTGACCGGGCGACCGCCCTGGCCGCCGAGGCCACCGCTCAGGAGATCAACATGACCACCGCCGACGCGAACGAGGGCGTGGCGAGCTTCGTGGAACGCCGCACGCCCAAGTACCTCGGCCGATAGAAGGCAGCCCAGACCCCCTACATCCGCGGATCCGGCCTCAGCAGCGCGAACACCGCCCCCGCCGGATCCGAGCCCCACGCGATGCGGCCGACGCCCGGCACGTCCACGGCGGGCATCAGCACCTCACCGCCGTTGCCCTCGATGGCCACGGCGGCGGCGTCCACGTCGGCCGCGTTGAAGTACGGCACCCAGCGCGGCAGCATGTTCGACGCGCCACCCGCGCCCTCGCCCAGTGGCGCGACCCCCCCGAAGGACGTCTGCTGCTGGTCGCCCTCGGCGGTGCTCAGCACCCGGTACGTCATGCCGGGTGCCTGCATCTCCTCGTGCCGCCAGCCGAAGAGCCCGTGGTAGAAGGCGATGGCCGACTCGGGTTCGGGGACGTGCAGTTCCACCCACACCAGGCTGTTGACCGCCGACGTCAGCTCCAGGCCGGCCGTCTTCCCCGGCTGCCAGCACGCGAACTGCGCGCCCTGCGGGTCGGTGAACTGCGCGAGCCAGCCCTCGCCCATCACGTCCATGGGATCCGCGCGCACCGTCCCGCCCGCGTCCCCGACGGCCCGGGCCGTGGCACGGATGTCGGAGGTGTTGAAGTACGTCATCCACGCGGAGGCCGCGCCACCCTCCAGCAGGGGTCCGGCCGCGGCCACGGTCTTCCCGGCGACCTGGAAGAACCCGTACCCGCCGGCGTCGGGGCCGGCGGACACGAACTCCCAGCCGAAGACGGACCGGTAGAAGGCGGCGGAGGTGTCGACGTCGGGGCTGCCGAGGTCGAGCCAGTTGGGTGATCCGGTGCGGAAGTCGGTGCCGAGCATGGGCGACTCTCCCAGGGTGGGGCGGATTCGGGTGCGCCCGACACGATGCCGAACCTTGCGCACGCGGCGCCGCACCCGCCGCCCGCCGGACAGGGCCTTCACCCGAGTGGAGGTACCGGCCCGGCCGCGGCTGGGCGCCCCGCAGGGAGGGCAGGTCGCGGAACTGGTCGCAGAAGGGGCCGCGGATGGCCGTGGCGGCCGCGGGGTCCCGCACCTTCCCATCTGACGCTCCGTCAGGTTCAATCGGTGATGTGATGGGACACGCAGGGATGGCGGCCACCGTCGTCCGATACCTCAGGTCAGTAGGCTCCCCCACCTCCACCGCGGCGGACGCGGAGTCCGTGGACGTTCTGCCGCGCCCCGACCTGCGGGCCGTCGGGGAGGACGAACGCGCACCCGTGAGCCCCGCCGAGTTCCGGGCCGTGCTCGGCAACTTCGCCAGCGGGGTCACCGTCATCACCGCCCCGCCCGCGGAGGGGGAGGACGGACCGGCCGGCTTCGCCTGCCAGTCGTTCGCCTCGCTCTCCCTGGACCCGCCGCTGGTCACCTTCATGGTGGCCCGTACGTCGACCACCTGGCCCCGCATCGCCCGCGCCGGGGTGTTCTGCGTGAACATCCTCGGCGCCGAACAGGGCGAGCTGTGCCGGGCCTTCGCCGTCAGCGGCTCCGACAAGTTCGCCGGGGTGGGCCACAGCCCCGCCCCCGCGACCGGGTCACCGCAGCTCGACGACGTGCCCGCCTGGATCGACTGCCGGATCCACGCCGTCCACACCGGCGGCGACCACCTCATCGTCGTCGGCCGGGTCGAGGCCATGGGCGCGGCGGGCGAGGACGGCCCACTGCTGTTCCACAGGGGCAGGTTCGGGCGGTTCAGCACCTGAGCACACCCGCCCGCCTGCAATCGAAGCTACCGATGCGTAAGCTCCCCCTGGGGGCCGAGGGACCTCACTGTCGTCCCGGCCTCTCGATTACCACTGATCCAGGGGGATTTGGCTTGATTTTGAATATGATGCGCCGCGCGCGCGGCGCAGTCGCCGTCAGCGTCGCCACGGGGGCCCTGCTCGTCGCCGCCGTACCGGCCGCTTCGGCCGCGCCGGCCGCCGCGCCTCCGAACACGGCCGCGGGCTCGATCCTGATCGACGGCACCACCGGGGCCACGCTCGACGCCAAGAACGCCGACACCAAGCGGCAGGGCGCGAGCACCACGAAGATCATGACGGCCGCCGTCATCATCGGTACGCCCGGTGTGGACCTCAACAAGAGGGTCACCATCCAGCAGGAGTACCTGGACTACGTCGTCCGGGAGGGCGCGAGCACCGCCCACCTGAAGGCCGGTGCCACGCCGACCGTCCGCCAGCTCCTCTACGGGCTGATGCTGCCGTCGGGCTGCGACGCGGCCTACGCACTCGCCGACACCTTCGGCAAGGGCGCGACCAGGGCGGAGCGCACGAAGGACTTCATCGCCCAGATGAACGCCAAGGCGAAGGCCCTGGGCATGACCGGGACGACGTACGACTCCTTCGACGGCATCTCGCCGACCGGCAACAACCTCACGACCCCGCGCGACCTCGCGAAGCTGACCAAGAGCACGATGAGGAGCACCACGTTCCAGGCGGTCGTGAAGGCCACTTCGTACAGCAGCGGCGGCACCTCCACCGACGCCACCTGGTACAACACCAACCTGCTCATCCGCGAGCGTCCCACCGGCTACGCCTACCCGGGTGCCATCGGCGTCAAGACCGGCACCGGCACCGCCGCCGGCAAGTGCCTCGTCTTTTCCGCGACCCGCAACGGCAAGACCGTCATCGGCGTCATGCTGAACGACGAGGAGCGCTACGCGGACGCCATGAAGCTCATGGACTGGGCGCTCGGCGCGAGCGCCGGCTCCGGGGCCGCACTGCAGCGCAGCAACACCGAGCCGATCCCCGACGTCCTCGACTGACGGCTGAGCTGATGATCTGACGCTCCCCCGCCTGCGGTTACGACCACCCGCAGGCGGGGGAGCTTCGTCGTTCCCGGCCCGGTCAGAAGGTGAGCACGCCCCGCGCCACCCGCCCGTGGTGGGCGTCGTCGACGGCCTTGGCGAAGTCCTCGACCGGGTAGACCTCCGTGACCAGCTCGTCCAGCAGCAGCCTGCCCTGACGGTAGAGCTCGGCGTAGAGCGCGATGTCCCGCTGCGGCCGCGAGGACCCGTACCGGCAGCCCATGATGGTCTTGTCCAGGTACATCGAGGAGACCTGGAAGGACGCCTCCTCCTTGAAGCCGGGCACCCCGAGCAGGACCGCCTGCCCGTGCCGGTCCAGCAGGTCGATGGCCTGGCGGATCAGCTTGACGTTGCCCACGCACTCGAAGGCGTGGTCCGCCCCGGTCGGGAGGATCTCCCTCACCGCGGCCGAGGAGTCCGCGACAGCCGACGCGTCGATGAAGTGCGTGGCCCCGAACCGGCGGGCCACCGCCTCCTTCGCCGGGTTCGCGTCGACCGCCACGATGGTGGTGGCGCCCGCGATCCGCGCGCCCTGGAGCACGTTCAGCCCGATCCCGCCGGTGCCGATGACGACGACCGACTCGCCACGGTCCACGCGCGCCCGGTTCAAGGCCGCGCCCACGCCCGTCAGGACCCCGCAGCCGATCAGCGCCGCCGAGGTCGGCGGGATGTCCGCCGGGATCTTCACCGCCTGTACGGCCTTGACGATCGTGCGCTCAGCGAAGGCCGAGTTCGACGCGAACTGGAACAGCGGCTTCCCGCCCCGCGAGAAGGGCTGCCCGGGCATCCCGATCGCCTTGCGGCACATCGTGGGCCGCCCCCGGTCGCAGTCCGCGCACGCCCCGCAGTTGGCCAGCGTGGACAGGGCCACGTGGTCCCCGGGCGCCACGTGCGTGACCCCGGAGCCGACCGCCTCCACGACCCCCGCGCCCTCGTGGCCGAGAACCACCGGAGGCGGGAAGGGGATCGTCCCGTCGATCACCGACAGGTCGCTGTGGCACAGCCCGGCCGCCGATATCGCGACGAGCACCTCCCCCGGCCCCGGGTCCCGGATCTCCAGGTCATCGACCACCTGCGCCTGCTTGCCGTCGAATACGACGCCTCTCACCGCGACTCCTTAGGCAGGCCGAGCACGCGCTCGGCGATGATGTTGCGCTGGATCTCGTCCGAGCCGCCGTAGATCGTGTCGGCGCGGGTGAACAGGAACAGCCGCTGCTCCTCGCCGAGCCCGAGCTCGTACGGCAGCCCGGGCTCCCACGCCGCCCCGGCCGGTCCGGCCGTCGCCGCCGCGCCGCGGACCTCGACCGCGAGCTCGCCGAGCCGTTTGTGCCAGCCGCCCCACAGCAGCTTGGCCACGCTCGGCGCCCCCGGATCGCCTTCGGCGCCCAGGGTCCTCAGGGCGTTCCACCGCATGGTGCGCAGCTCCGCCCACTGGCGCACCAGCCGGTCCCGCAGTACGGGGTCGTCCGCGCCCGCCGCGCCGGAAGCGGCGTACGCGGCCAGTACGCGCTCCAGCTCCGCCGCGAAGCCGATCTGCTGGACCAGCGTCGAGACGCCCCGCTCCAGCGCGAGCAGCCCCATGGCCACGCCCCAGCCCTCGCCCTCCGCGCCGACGGCCTCCGCCGCGACCGCGCCGTCGAAGAAGACCTCGTTGAACTCCGAGGTCCCCGACATCTGTCGGATGGGCCGGACCTCGACCCGCCCCGGCTGGTCCATCCGTACGAGGAGGAAGGACAGCCCCCGGTGGCGCCGCGAGCCCGGCTCGGTGCGGGCCAGGACGAAGCACCAGTCGGCGTCCCGGGCGAGCGAGGTCCAGATCTTCTGGCCGGTGACCCGGTACAGCCCGTCGGCCGGGTCCCGGACGGCGGCCGTGCGGATCGCGGCGAGGTCGGAGCCGGCGCCGGGCTCGCTGTAGCCCTGGCACCACAGTTCCTCGCCCGCCGCGATGCCGGGGAGGAAGCGGTCCTGCTGCTCCTGGGAGCCGTACGCGATGAGCGTCGGCGCGAGGAGGTTCTCCCCGATGTGGCCGACCCGGCCGGGGGCGCGCAGCGCCGCGTACTCCTCGGCCCACACCACCTGCCCGGTCAGCGAGAGCCGCCGCTGCCCGTACGCCCCCTCCGGCACGTCCCAGCCCTGCCCGATCCAGCCCCCGCGGCCCAGCTCGCGCTCCCACGCGCGCCGGGCGGCGACCTCCTCGTGCTCGCTGCCCGGTCCGCCGAGGCCGACCGCCTGCGCGTACGGGCCGACGAGGTGCTCCGTCAGCCACGCCCGGGCGTGGCCGCGCAGTTCCTCGTCCTCGGCCCCGAAGCCGAAATCCACGGCGCTCCCCCCGTCAGGCGTTGGGGCGGTCCTTGGCGGCCGCCGCCTTGGCCATGGCCTCCAGCTGGGCCAGCATCGGCATCGGGTCCTTGCCGACGGTTCCGGGGAGGAAGTCGGCGATCTTCTCCGGGGTCCAGGTGCCCTCGGCGTACGCGGCGCGCAGTTCGCGCGGCTGCGCCCAGACGGCGATCTTGGGGCCGGCGATCGTGTAGACCTGCCCGGTGATGTCCTCCGCCCTGGCGCGGTCGCTGAGCAGGTAGGTGACGAGCGCGGCCACGTCCTCGGGCTCGCCGATCTCCTTGAGCTCCATGGGGACGTTGGCCGACATGCGGGTGCGGGCGACGGGTGCGACGGCGTTGGCCGTGACCCCGTACTTGGCCAGCCCGAGGGCGGCGCTGCGTACCAGCGAGATGATCCCGCCCTTTGCGGCACTGTAGTTGGCCTGGGCGACGGAGCCCTGGTGGTTGCCGCTGGTGAAGCCGATGAGTGTGCCGGTGCCCTGCTTGCGCATCACGGCGGAGGCGGCGCGGAAGACGGTGAAGGTGCCCTTGAGGTGCGTGGCGACGACCGGGTCCCACTCCTCCTCGGACATGTTGAACAGCATCCGCTCGCGCAGGATGCCGGCGACGCACACGACCCCGTCGATGCGGCCGTACCGGGCGAGCGCCGTGTCGACGATGCGCTGGCCGCCCGCCATGGTGGAGATGTCGTCGGCGACGGCGACGGCCTCGCCGCCCGCGGCGAGGATCTCCTTCACCACGCCTTCGGCGATCTCGCTGGTCGGTTCGCCGCCCTCGATCCCCACGCCGTAGTCGTTGACGACGACCTTGGCCCCCTCGGCGGCCGCGGCGAGTGCCACGGCCCGCCCGATGCCCCGGCCGGCGCCGGTGACGGCGACGACTTTGCCTGCCAAGAAGTTCCCCACGTCCGGCCCCTTCCCACGTTTTCTGACGGACCGTTAGATTCTATGGGCACGCCGACGCCGGAGCACAAGCCCCCGTTGCAAGGAGCTGACGACGCCCATGACCCTGCCCGCCGAGTTCCACGACATCGCCAAGCGCGTCAACAACTGGGGCCGCTGGGGAGCAGACGACGAGATCGGCACCCTCAACCTCATCACCGACGAGGTCGTCCGGGCCGCCGCGGGGGAGATCCGCAGCGGCCGCCGGATACCGCTCGCCCTGCCCCTCAAGGAGGACGGCGTCCAGGCCGGCATGATCCCGGGCCGGATCAACCCGCTGCACACGATGGTGCAGATCAACCAGGAGCTCTTCGGCCCGGGCACGGTGGCGTGCAGCGACGACGCCGTGACCATGGGCCTCCAGTCGGCCACCCACTGGGACGCCCTGACCCACGTCTCCCACTCCGGCCGGATCTGGAACGGCCGCCCGGCGTCCACGATCACGGCGCACGGCCGCGCCGAGTTCAGCGGCATCGACAAGGCCGGCCACATCGTCTCGCGCGGGGTCCTGCTCGACGTGGCCCGCGCGAAGGGTCAAGACCGCCTGCCCGGCGGCCACGCCGTCACGCCCGAAGACCTGGCCGAGGCGGAGGAGTTCGGCGGGGTCACGGTCCGTGCGGGCGACATCGTCCTGGTCCGCACCGGCCAGATCCAGGTCTACCTGGCGGGCGACAAGCACGGCTACGGCTTTCCGTCGCCCGGCCTGTCCGTACGCACCCCGGAGTGGTTCCACGCGCGGGACGTCGCGGCGGTCGCGAACGACACCCTCACCTTCGAGATCTTCCCGCCGGAGATCGAGAACCTCTGGCTGCCGGTGCACGCCCTCGACCTCGTCGAGATGGGCATGCACCAGGGTCAGAACTGGAATCTCGAAAAGTTGTCCACAGCCTGTGCAGAAGAAGGCCGGTACACCTTCCTCCTCTCGGCGATGCCGGAACCCTTCGTCGGCGCGGTGGGCACCCCGGTCGCCCCGGTGGCCATCCTCTGAGCACCGCCGCCGTCACTCCGGCGTCCGGGGCGGGTTGACGTTCACGGGCTGCTGGGACTCGGGCGGAGGGCTCGGGCCGCACGGGCGCGGGTCCGCCCGCCACCGTCCCGGCCCCCCGACCGGCGGAAGCGGACGCGAACGACGCCACACCCGCATTCTTCCCGCACGGTGACCACACCTGCAGGAGCCAACGATCGGCCGTCCGCCCCCACCTGGAACCATGAGGTGTCCATGACGCGTCACCGTCGTCATCATCCGACGCGCAGACCCCCCGGTCCCCACCGCCGCTCCCAGGAGGAACGATGGCCAACCCGTACCAGGTACCCCCGCCCCCGCCGCCACCGCGCCGCAAGAACAACACCGCCGCCGTCCTCGTGGTCGTCTTCGTGATCGTCGCGGCCCTCTACGGCGTCTCCAAGGCGCTCCTCGCGGACGACAGCAAGAGCGGCGGCAAGCCCTCGACTTCCTCCACCCTCGGCGCCCCCTCCGTCAAGACCTCCGACCCCGGCAACCCGGAGTCCTCGTCCGACACCTCCAGCTCCTGGAAGGTCGGCGACTGCGGCGGCCCGGACCCGAAGAACCAGCCCGACGGCTACCGGCCCCAGAAGTGCGACGCCAAGGGCGCCACCTTCAAGGCCATCGACATCAAGGAAGCCAGCATCCTCCCCGGCGCGATCCAGTGTCCGGCCGGCACCGACCTGATGATCGAAGTGAGCATCTCCTACAACGGCGGCAAGAGCAGCGGCATCCCCACCAACACCGTCTGCGGCCGCAACCTCGCCGGCGACCACCCCGGCGACGCGGGCGCGGGCGGCGGCCAGCTGGTGAAGGGCGACTGCGTGACCGACCAGGCCCAGGAAGTCGCCTGCGCGGGCGCCCCCAAGGGCACGTACAAGGTCCTCGGCCTCGTCAAGACGAAGAGCGAATGCCCCTCGGGCACCACAGAACCCATGCAGCTCACGATGGCGGTCGGCCGCCCGTACGACGTGATCTGCGCGGAGGGCTAGGCCCCCCGCCCACCCCTGTACGCCCCCGCCGCCCACCCGGCGGCGGGGCCGCACGGCTCCGGGGGCCGGACTCCGGGACGAGGATCACGACCCGCCGGCCGCCGCCACGAACGCCCGCGCCTCCCGCAGGTACCCCAGGCAGCCGTCCACATCGGCCGGCACCAGCCGGACCCACTCCCTCATCGGATGCCCGGGACGCGTCTCGCACGGCTGGCCGACTCCCGCCGCGACCAACTCGGCAACCCGCACGGCGGGCAGCTTCACCACGACGTCCTCCTCGGTGGAGAAGGCGTAGAACTTCCCTCCGGTCTTCACCCCGAGCGAGTGCAGCATGCGCCCCCGTTCGTCCCCCGGGTACTCGACGCCCAGAACGGCCACGGCTTCCTCGAAGAGCTCCACGAGCACCATTGTTCTCGCCCGGCCGTCAATCCCAGGCATTGAACAGCATGGCTCCCAGAGTCTCCGGCTCCCAGTACGCGATCTGCCTGTGCTCGGCAGCCGACAGCACCGAGGTGTCCCACTCCCTACGCGTCGGCCGCCCCGGTCTCACCGAGCACTTCCAGGTAATGCGCGTTGTACATGACGCCCAGGACGTTCCCGAAGGGATCGACCACCGAGGCGGTGGTGAACCCCGGCCCGCGCTGCACCGGCTCCTCGTACGCCGTCGCCCCCATGGCGAGCAGCCTCTCGAAGACCGCCTGCACCTCATCGACGTGCCAGTACACCACGGCCCCACCGACCCCGCCCGCCGCGCCACCGGGCGCGTACCGCCGGTCGATGATCCCCAGCTCGTGCTGGTAGTCCCCGAGCCGGAACTCCGCGTACCCGGGCCGCTCGAAGTACGGCTCGACGCCGAGCAGTTCGGTGTACCAGCGCTTGGCCGCTCCCAGATCGTCGGCCCAGAAACTGACCGTGGTAAGCCCTCGCAACATCCCTGCCCGCTCCTTCGCCGCCCCGAAAACCGGATCCCGGCCGCACGCCCTCACCACGGCCGGGCCCGACTCTAGCCACCGACCAGGCCAGGAACTGTCCTAGTTCCGAGGTGTCCCGAAGCGCCGTCGCCGCAGCCCTCGCGGAGGTGGATGCGGGTGGCGGCGGCGCGCATGCACGCCCCGAGCGCGGCACGGCGGCCGCCACCCCGCGACCCGCACTCGTCAAGGCAGGCCCTTGGCGTCCCCTCGCGTCGAATCGCTCCACACCAGGGTGATCAAGATGTGACGGATCGTCAATATCTCGTTAGAGGTACACGTGTGGTTCCCGGCCGGAAGGGTGAATTTTCGGCGGGCCGCTCGTGGCCCCGTCAGACGCCGCCTTCTGCGCGCGGTCGACCTCGCACCAGATCCGCTTGCCCGCGCCCTCGCGCTGCCAGCCCCAGCGGTCCGCCAGGCCGTCCACCAGTTCCAGGCCCCGGCCGTTGGTGTCGTCGCCGGCCGCCTGCCGCCTGGCCGGGCCCCGGTCGCTCGCGTCCGCGACCTCGACCCGTACGCCCGGGCCCCGGAACAGCATCCGCAGCACGGCCGGACAGCCCGTGTGCACCACAGCGTTCGTGACCAGCTCGGAGATCAGCAGGATCAGCGTCTCGGCGAGCGGCTCGTCATCCCCTATGCCCGACCCCGCCAGCCGCGAGCGCGCCCACCGGCGGGCCCGGCCGACCTCGGCGGGGTCCGGTCCTACCTCCAGCTGAACCTGAAGCACCTGCACCGCTCACACCATCCGAACCGGCGGACACTTCGCCTCGCGACAGGATGGGATCACCCAGCGTGATCCCGTTGCCGAGCAGCATGGTTGACGTACAGTCACCACAACAAGCGCTTCGGGCATATTCACCCGCGATGGAGTGGGTGTGGTGCATACTGTGCGGCGCCCGCGCCGCTCAACCGCTCGCATCGTGGGAGCGTATCGTGGCGGGCCTGCGTCTCCCGGCTGTTGGAGGGCGGGCGAAGGACACAAACCGATATCAACTCTCCGTAATCGGACATGCGTCCCCCGTCGTCCCGCCCGTGCCCTCCGTGACGGTCGGCTACACCGCGCCCGACAGCAGGAGTTCGGCGGCCAGCAGCTCCTCCGCCTCCGCCGCCGTGCGCCACTGCTCCGCCCGCACCCACGCCCGCTTCAGGTGCAGGTGCACGTCCGCCTCCCAGGTGAAGCCCATCCCGCCGTGCACCTGCAGGCAGTCCCGGGCGCCCCGCACCGCCGCCTCGTCCGCCAGCAGCTTCGCCGCCGCGATCTCACCGTCGTCGCCGGTCACCGCCGCCGCGTAGACCGCCGTACGGGCCACCTCCGCCCGCACCAGCATCTGCGCGCACAGGTGTTTCACCGCCTGGAACGCCCCGATCGGCTGCCCGAACTGCTCGCGCTCCCCCGCGTACCGCACCGCCAGCTCCACCGTCCGCAGCGCGCTGCCGACCTGGAGCGCCGCCGTCAGCAGCGCCCCCTCGGAGCGGTACGCCGACACGTCCGCGTACGAGGAGACCCGGTGCAGCGGTGTCAGCGGGTCCGCCGAGCGCACGGGCGAGCCGGCGGGCACGCCCCCGGCGCCCGGCGACCCGGGAGGCCCCAGTACCGCGTCCGCCTCCCCCAGGTACGCCACCAGGCCCCCGCCGATGTCGCACGCCGTCACCACCGCCGTGCCCTCGGCCGCACCCGGGACCACCCCGGCGGCCAGGTGCGTGGCCACCAGCGGGCCAGGCAGCAGCACCCGCCCGGCCTCCTCGAAGACCAGCACCGCCTCCGCGAGCCCGAGGCCGACACCCCCCTCGGACTCCGGCAGGCGCAGCGCGAAGAACCCCGCCTCGCCGAGCTCCCGCCACAGGCCCCGGTCCACGACGGGGGCGCCCGCATCGACCGCCGCGCGCAGCGCCTCGCGCCCGTACCGGCCCCCCAGCAGGTCCCGTACACCCGCCCTAAGGTCGCCCTGCTCCTGCGTCGGCTGGAAGTCCATGCCCCTCACCGGCCCTTCGGGAGGCCGAGGATCCGCTCGGCGACGATGTTCTGCTGGATCTGCGAGGTGCCCGCCGCGATCGTGTACGAGAGGGAGGAGAGCCGGTCCAGCACCCACTCCTCCTCCAGCAGCAGGGACGACGCCCCCAGCACCTGCCCCGCCACCTCGAACAGCTCCTGCCGCGCGTGCGAGTACGCCAGCTTGAAGACCGAGCCGCCGATCCCGGGCACCCCGCCGGCCCGCTGCGCCTCGCTCACGTTCCACTGCGTGAGCCGCCACAGCGCGCCGAACTCCCCGTACAGCCGCCCCAGCCTGCGCCGCAGCACCGGGTCGTCCCAGCGGCCGTTCGCCCGGGCCGCCGTGGCCAGCTCGCCCAGGGTTCGGCGGCAGGCGACGACCTCGCCGACGAAGGCCGTGCCCCGCTCGAAGGACAGCGTCACCATGGTGACCCGCCAGCCGTCGTTCTCCGCGCCGACGCGGTTCGCGACCGGGACCCGCACCTCGTCCAGGAACACCTCCGCGAACTCCGTCGACCCGGCGAGCGTGCGCAGCGGCCGCACCGTCACCCCCGGCGCGTCCATCGGCATGGCCAGCCAGGAGATCCCCCGGTGCTTCGGGGCCGCCGGATCGGTCCGCACCAGCAGCTCGCACCAGTCGGCGACCTCCGCGTGCGAGGTCCAGATCTTCGACCCCGTGATCGCGTACTCGTCGCCGTCGCGGACCGCGCGCGTGCGCAGCGAGGCCAGGTCGGAGCCGGCGTCCGGCTCGCTGAAGCCCTGGCACCACACCTCGTCGCCGCGCAGCACGGGCGGCAGCCAGCGCGCCCGCTGCTCCGCCGTGCCCTCGGCGGCGATGGTCGGGCCGGCGTGCAGCAGCCCGACGAAGTTCGCGCCGACGTACGGGGCTCCGGCGCGCTCGGTCTCCTCCAGGTAGATCAGGTGCTGGGTCGGGGTCGCCCCGCGGCCGCCCGCGTCGAGCGGCCAGTGCAGGCCCGCGTACCCGGCCTCGTACAGCCTGCGCTGCCAGCCCATGTCGTACGCCCGCCGGCCCGGCCAGTCGTCGGGGGCCGGCTTGGCGGGGAGCTCGGGCAGCACCTTGGCGAGCCATTCGCGCAGCCGCGCCCGGAAGTCCTGCTCCTCCTCGGTGTAGGTGAGGTCCACTAGCGCCGCCGGTCGGCGTCGAGGTCGAGGCCGAGCATGCGGATGGCGTTGCCGCGCATCAGCTTGTAGACCGTCTCGTCGTCGAGGCCCTTCACGTGGTCGAGGGCGACGTCCTTGGTGTGCGGGAAGGTCGAGTCCACGTGCGGGTAGTCGGTCTCGAAGGTGGCGTTGTCGCGGCCCACGACGTCCAGCGAGGCGATGCCGTGCTTGTCGCGGAAGAAGCAGCAGAACATCTGCCGGTAGTAGTACGTGGACGGCGGCTCGGGGATCAGGTCGCGCACCCCGCCCCATGCCCGGTGCTCCTGCCAGACGTCGTCCGCGCGCTCCAGGGCGTACGGGATCCAGCCCATCTGGCCCTCGCTGTAGGCGAGCTTCAGCGTCGGGAACTTCACCAGCACGCCGCTGAAGAGGAAGTCCATCATCGAGGCCATGGCGTTGTTGAAGCTGAGCGAGGCCTGCACGGCGGGCGGTGCGTCGGGGGAGGCGGCGGGCATCTGGGAGCTGGACCCGATGTGCATGTTGATCACCGTGCCGGTCTCCTGGCAGACGGCGAAGAAGGGGTCCCAGTAGCCGGAGTGGATGGACGGCAGTCCCAGGTACGTCGGGATCTCGGAGAAGGTCACCGCGCGCACGCCGCGGGCGGCGTTGCGCCGGATCTCGGCCACGGCCAGGTCGATGTCCCAGAGCGGGATGATGCAGAGCGGGATCAGCCGGCCGCCGCTGTCACCGCACCACTCCTCGACCATCCAGTCGTTGTACGCGCGCACGCAGGCGAGGGCGACTTCCTTGTCGTGGGCCTCCGCGAAGGTCTGCCCGCAGAAGCGCGGGAAGGTCGGGAAGCACAGGGAGGCCTCCACGTGGTTGAGGTCCATGTCGGCGAGCCGGGCCTTGGGGTCCCAGCAGCCGCGCCGCATCTCCTCGCGGGTGATCCCCTCCAGGGTCATGTCGTCGCGGTCGAAGCCGACGGCGGCGATGTTGCGCTTGTACGGGAACTTGAGGTCCTCGTAGATCCACCAGTCGGTGGGTGGGCCGTCGGGGTCCATGGTGATCACGTACTTGCCGCCGGTGTACTCCAGCTCGCCGATGCCGGCGGTGAGCGCCTTGGGACCCCGGTCGCGGTACTTGGCCGGCAGCCAGACGTCGAAGAGGTGGGCGGGTTCGATCACGTGGTCGTCGACGCTGATGATCCGAGGCAGTTCCAGTCCCATTGGCCGTCTCCCCATTTCCCGTACACGCATCTCTCACCCATCAATCTGATGGATCGTCAGAAACAAGCTAGCCTCGCCACCCCTGGACCGACAAGCGTCAGCGCTCTACGCTCTCCGCTTGATCTGACTATCCGTCAGCTATGGGGAGGTCTGGGATGCCGGAGACGACGGACGCGGCCGGCGGCGAGCGGAGCACGGGCGACACCGCCACGGCCACCGAACTGAGCCGCAGCGCCACCCTCTGGGAACTCGTCACCCGCCGGGCGGCGCTCAGCCCCCGCACCACCGCCCTCATCGAGGCCGCCGAGGACCCCGCCGCCGACCGCACGCTCACCTTCGGCGAACTCCGCGACCGCGCCGAACGCGTCGCCGCCGGCCTCTACGACATGGGTGTACGCCCCGGCACCGTCGTCGCCTGGCAGCTGCCCACCCGCATCGAGACCGTGCTCCTCTCGCTCGCCCTCGCCCGCATCGGCGCCGTCCAGTCCCCCGTCATCCCCTTCTACCGGGACCGGGAGGTCGGCTTCGCGCTGCGCGAGTCCAAGGCCGAGTTCTTCGCCGTCCCCGGCACCTGGCGCGGGTACGACCACACCGCGATGGCCTCCCGGCTCGGCGCGCGCGGCGTCTTCGAGGCGTACGACAGCCTCCCCGACGGCGATCCGGATCTGCTCCCCCCGCCGCCCGCCTCCGGCACCGACGTCCGGTGGATCTACTGGACCTCCGGCACCACCTCCGACCCCAAGGGCGTGCTGCACACCGACCGCTCCCTGATCGCCGGCGGCTCCTGCCTCGCGCACGCCCTGCACCTGACCCCGTCGGACGTCGGCTCGATGGCCTTCCCCTTCGCGCACATAGCCGGGCCCGACTACACCGTGATGCTCCTCCTCTACGGCTTCCCGGCCGTCCTCTTCGAGAAGTTCGCGATGCCCGACGCCCTCGACGGCTACCGCCGCCACGGCGTCACCGTCGCCGGCGGCTCCACGGCCTTCTACTCGATGTTCCTCACCGAGCAGCGCAAGGACCCCGCCACCCGCCTCATCCCCACCCTGCGCCTCCTCGCGGGCGGCGGCGCCCCCAAACCGCCGGAGATCTACCACGCCGTCGTACGCGAACTGGGCTGCCAGCTCACCCACGGCTACGGCATGACCGAGGTCCCGATGATCACCATGGGGGCCCCGGACGACACCCCCGAAAACCTCGCCACCACCGAGGGCTGCCCCCCGGAGGGCATGTCGATCCGCATCACCACCCCCGAGGGCACCCCGCTCCCCCCGGACACGGACGGGGAGGTCCGCCTGCGCGGCGAAGCGGTCTGCCAGGGCTACCTGAACGCCGACCAGTCGGCAGAGGTCTTCGACCAGGACGGCTACCTGATCACGGGCGACCTCGGCCACCTCACCCCGGACGGCTACCTGGTCCTCACCGGCCGCAGCAAGGACGTCATCATCCGCAAGGGCGAGAACATCTCGGCGAAGGAGATCGAGGACCTCCTCCACCAGCTCCCGGCCGTGGCGGACGTGGCGGTCATCGGCCTCCCCGACCCCACCCGCGGCGAACGCGTCTGCGCGGTCGTCGAACAACCCCCGGGCACGGCCCCCCTGACCCTCCCCCAGCTCACGTCCTACCTCCGCGCCCAGGGCCTGTCCCCCCACAAACTCCCCGAGCAGCTGGAACTCCTGGACTCCCTCCCCCGCAACGACGCCCTGCGCAAGGTCCTGAAGTACAAACTGCGGGAGCGGTACGCCTGAGGGGGAGGGGGGCGGGGCGGGGGCGGAGGCGGGGGTACGAGATGACGCCCGGTCGGACCTCAACCCCCTCGACCCCCAACCCTGCACGCGGCGGCTGCCCACCCGCCTGCCCGCCTGCCCGCCTGCCGGGTGCGGGTGGGGGGCTGGTACGTCGCTTCAGTGCGCGGGGGCCGGACTGCGGGTGGCGGCGGGACGCCCGGGGAGGCGAGCGGAAAGCCGGCAGGCAACAGGCAGACGGGCGTGGCGGTGCCCCGGCCGGTCGGGAGCGAGGAAGGGTTGGGGATTTCCCGTCAGTCCCATAGTCCTTCCGCGTCGGGCCGCCCTGTCAAGGGCGCTC